>NZ_JALXPM010000001.1:0-140399 GCF_025147615.1 Brevibacterium luteolum
GGCCGGCCCCCCCGCCCCGTGCGGTTCAGGCCTGCAGCCGAGGGCTGCCGGTCAGATCATCAGCTGAAGGCGCCGAAGTCGTAGTCCTCCAGCGGGATGGCCGCCCCTTCTCCTGCCAGCGACGGGTAGAAGTCGTTGTAGGAGTTGGAGAACATTTCCTGGCGGGCCTCTTCGGTCGGCTCGACGATCATGTCGCGGTACTTATGCATACCGGTGCCAGCCGGGATGAGCTTACCGAGGATGACGTTCTCCTTCAGGCCGAGCAGCGGGTCGGTCTTGCCCTCCATCGCTGCTTCGGTGAGGACGCGGGTGGTCTCCTGGAAGGAGGCCGCCGACAGCCACGACTCAGTCGCCAGCGAGGCCTTCGTAATACCCATGAGCTCGTCACGGGCCGAAGCCGGCTTGCCGCCTTCGGCGACGACACGGCGGTTCTCCTCCTGGTAGCGGCCGCGATCGACCAGCTCACCGGGCAGCAGGTTGGTGTCGCCGGATTCGATGACGGTGACCCGCCGGAGCATCTGACGGACGATGACCTCGATGTGCTTGTCGTGGATGCCCACACCCTGGGAGCGGTAGACCTTCTGCACCTCGTCGACGAGGAAGCGCTCGGCTTCCCGGCGACCGCGGATGCGCAGGACCTGCTTCGGGTCGATGGCGCCCTCGACGAGCTTCGATCCGGCCTCGACGCGCTGTCCGTCCTCGACGAGCAGCTGCGCACGGCGGCCGACCGGGTGCTCAATTTCCTCCGAGCCGTCGTCCGGTGTGACGATGACGTAGCGGGTCTTGCGGCTGTCGTCGATCTTCACCTTGCCGGTTGCCTCGGCGATCGGAGCGAAGCCCTTCGGAGTACGGGCCTCGAAGAGCTCGGTGACACGCGGCAGACCCTGCGTGATGTCGCCTCCGCCGCCGGCGGCGACACCGCCGGTGTGGAAGGTGCGCATCGTCAGCTGGGTGCCCGGCTCACCGATCGACTGGGCTGCGACGGTGCCGATCGCCTCGCCGATGTCGACGAGCTTGCCGGTGGCCATCGAGCGGCCGTAGTGCATCGCCGAGATCTGCACGTCCGAATCGGCGGTGAGCACCGAATGGACCTTGATCTCCTCGATGCCGGCGGCGACGAGGGTGTCGACGACGTCGGGGCCGACGTCCGTCTTGGCCGGGACGATGACGTTGCCGTCAGCGTCGGTGATGTCCGAGACGGTCAGGCGGCCGTAGACGCTGGTCTCAGCGAACTCGTGCGGCTCCAGTTCGCCGTTGACGCCGCGCTGCGCGACCGGCAGCGTGATGCCCTTGGGCGAATCGGTCGACTCCGAGCGGATGATGACATCCTGCGACACGTCGACGAGACGACGGGTCAGGTAGCCGGAGTCTGCCGTACGCAGAGCGGTGTCGGCCAGGCCCTTACGGGCGCCGTGGCTGGCGATGAAGTACTCGAGGACGGACAGGCCCTCGCGGTAGTTCGACTTGATCGGACGCGGGATGATCTCACCCTTCGGGTTCGTCACCAGGCCGCGCATACCGGCCAGCTGACGGACCTGGGTCCAGTTGCCCGATGCGCCGGAGTTGACGAGGCGGACGACGGAGTTCTCCTCAGGGAAGTTCTTCTGCATCGCCTCGGCAACCTGGTCGGAGGTGTCCGACCAGATCTTGACGAGCTCGCTGCGGCGCTCATCGTCGGTGAGCGCACCGAAGTCGTACTGCTCCTGCACGCGGGACGCCTGCTCCTCGGCCTCGTCGAGCATGCCGGCTTTCGACTCCGGGGAGACGATGTCGGACATCGCGACGGTCAGGCCCGAGTGGGTGGCCCAGTAGAAGCCCTCGGACTTGAACTGGTCGAGCGTGTGGGCGACCTCGACCTTCGGGTACAGGTCGGCCAGGCGGTTGACGATCTTCGACAGCGCCTTCTTGTCCACCGTCGAATTGACGTACTGGTAGTCCGCCGGCAGCGTCTCGTTGAACAGGGCGCGGCCGAGCGTCGTCTCGACGATCGCCGGCTGACCCGGCTCCCAGCCCTCGGGCATCTCCATCGTGCGCGAGGGCACGATGTCGTCGATGCGCAGCTTGATCTTCGCACCGAGGTTGAGCTCATCGCGGTCGAAGGCCATGATCGCCTCGGCGATGGAGGCGAACTCGCGTCCCTCGCCCTCCGAGCCGGAGCGCTCGCTGGTGAGGTGGTACAGGCCGATGATCATGTCCTGCGACGGCATCGTGACGGGCTTGCCGTCCGAGGGCTTGAGGATGTTATTCGCCGAGAGCATGAGGATGCGGGCCTCAGCCTGGGCCTCAGCGCTCAGCGGCAGGTGCACAGCCATCTGGTCACCGTCGAAGTCGGCGTTGAACGCCGAGCAGACGAGCGGGTGGATCTGGATGGCCTTGCCCTCGACGAGCAGCGGCTCGAAGGCCTGAATGCCGAGGCGGTGCAGGGTCGGTGCGCGGTTGAGCAGCACCGGGTGCTCGGAGATGACCTCTTCGAGGACGTCCCACACCTGGGCGTGCTGGCGCTCGACCATGCGCTTGGCGGACTTGATGTTCTGCGCGTGGTTGAGGTCGACGAGCCGCTTCATGACGAAGGGCTTGAACAGCTCGAGCGCCATGGTCTTGGGCAGACCGCACTCGTGCAGGTTCAGGGTCGGGCCGACGACGATGACCGAACGGCCGGAGTAGTCGACGCGCTTGCCGAGCAGGTTCTGGCGGAACCGGCCCTGCTTGCCCTTGAGCATGTCCGACAGCGACTTGAGCGGGCGGTTGCCCGGTCCGGTGACCGGACGGCCGCGGCGACCGTTGTCGAACAGCGAGTCGACGGCCTCCTGCAGCATCCGCTTCTCGTTGTTCACGATGATCTCAGGCGCACCCAGGTCGAGGAGGCGCTTGAGGCGGTTGTTGCGGTTGATGACGCGACGGTACAGGTCGTTGAGGTCCGAGGTGGCGAAGCGGCCACCGTCGAGCTGGACCATCGGGCGCAGCTCCGGCGGGATGACCGGGATCGCGTCGAGCACCATGCCCTCAGGGCTGTTGTCGGTCGACAGGAAGGCGTTGACGACCTTGAGGCGCTTGAGCGCACGGGTCTTGCGCTGTCCCTTGCCGGTCTTGATCAGCTCGCGCAGCTTATCGGACTCGCCTTCGAGGTCAAAGTCCTGCAGGCGCTTCTGGATCGCCTCAGCGCCCATCGCACCGGTGAAGTAGATGCCGAACCGGGCGACCATGTCGCGGTAGAGGCTCTCGTCGCCTTCGAGGTCGGAGACCTTGAGGCCCTTGAAGCGCTCCCACACCTGCTCGATCCGGTCGATCTCGCGATCGGCGTTCTTGCGGAGGTTGTTCATCTCCTTCTCGGCCTGGGTGCGCAGCTTGTTCTTCGCAGCTGCAGTGGCACCCTCGGACTCGAGTTCGGCGAGGTCCTCTTCGAGCTTCTTCGACCGGCGGTCGAGGTCGGCGTCACGGCGGTCGCCGATACGCTTCTTCTCGACGTCGATCTGGTTCTGCAGGGTCGGCAGATCCCGGTGGCGGGACTCCTCGTCAACGGAGGTGATCATGTAGGCGGCGAAGTAGATGACCTTCTCCAGGTCCTTCGGCGCCAGGTCGAGCAGGTAGCCCAGGCGGGAGGGCACGCCCTTGAAGTACCAGATGTGGGTCACCGGGGCGGCGAGCTCGATGTGGCCCATGCGCTCACGGCGGACCTTGGCGCGGGTGACCTCGACACCGCAGCGCTCACAGATGATGCCCTTGAAGCGCACGCGCTTGTACTTGCCGCAGTAGCACTCCCAGTCGCGAGTCGGTCCGAAGATCTTCTCGCAGAACAGGCCGTCCTTCTCCGGCTTGAGGGTGCGGTAGTTGATCGTCTCGGGCTTCTTGACCTCACCGTGAGACCAGCGGCGGATGTCATCAGCGGTGGCCAGGCCGATGCGCAGCTCATCAAAGAAATTGACGTCAGGCACGTAAATCCTCTTTCTCTTGACAGCTGACGGACAGCTGTCGGAATTCTCGAATACTCAGGCTTGTGCCTGCCGGCCCGCGTGCGGGCCGGCAGGGGCGATCAGACTTCTTAGACGGTCTGTGCTTCGTGACGCGACAGGTTGATGCCGAGCTCTTCGGCTGCACGGAACACCTCATCATCGGAGTCGCGCATCTCGACGTGCATGCCGTCCGAGGACAGCACCTCGACGTCGAGGCACAGCGACTGCATCTCCTTGATGAGCACCTTGAACGATTCCGGGATTCCCGGATTCGGCAGGTTGTCGCCCTTGACGATCGCCTCGTAGACCTTGACGCGGCCCGGGATGTCGTCGGACTTGATCGTCAGCAGCTCCTGCAGGGTGTAGGCGGCACCGTATGCCTCCAGTGCCCACACCTCCATCTCACCGAAGCGCTGACCGCCGAACTGCGCCTTACCGCCCAGCGGCTGCTGGGTGATCATCGAGTACGGTCCGGTCGAACGCGCGTGGATCTTGTCGTCGACCAGGTGGTGCAGCTTGAGCAGGTACATGTAGCCGACCGAGATCGGGTACGGGAACGGCTCGCCGGAACGGCCGTCGAACAGGCGCGCCTTGCCCGAGGTATCGACGAGGCGGTCGCCGTCGCGGTTCGGGTGGGTGGCCTCGAGCAGTCCGCGCAGCTCCTCTTCGTGCGCACCGTCGAACACCGGGGTGGCGACGTTGGTGCCGGCCTCCACCTCGGCGGCGAAGCCGTGATCGAGGAGTTCGGTGGCCCACTCGGGGTTGCCTTCGATCTTCCAGCCCTGCTTGGCGATCCAGCCGAGGTGAACCTCGAACACCTGTCCGATGTTCATACGACGCGGCACGCCGTGCGGGTTGAGGATGACGTCGACGGGGGTGCCGTCTTCGAGGAACGGCATGTCCTCGACCGGCAGGATCGTCGAGATGACGCCCTTGTTGCCGTGGCGGCCGGCCATCTTGTCACCGATGGTGATCTTGCGGCGCTGGGCGACGTAGACGCGCACCAGCTGGTTGACGCCGGGCGAGAGCTCGTCGTCTTCGTCACGGTCGAAGACCTTGACGCCGATGACGGTGCCGGATTCGCCGTGCGGGACCTTGAGCGAGGTGTCGCGGACTTCGCGGGACTTCTCACCGAAGATCGCGCGCAGCAGGCGCTCCTCCGGGGTCAGCTCGGTCTCACCCTTCGGGGTGACCTTGCCGACGAGGATGTCGCCGTCGGTGACCTCGGCGCCGATGCGGATGATGCCGCGGTCGTCGAGATCGGCCAGCGCGTCCGGGGAGATGTTCGGGATGTCCCGGGTGATCTCCTCGGCACCGAGCTTGGTGTCACGGGCGTCGACTTCGTGCTCTTCGATGTGGATCGAGGAGAGCACGTCGTCCTGCACCATGCGCTGGGACAGGATGATGGCGTCCTCGTAGTTGTAGCCCTCCCACGACATGAATGCCACGAGCAGGTTCTTGCCCAGGGCCATCTCGCCGTCCTGGGTCGAGGGTCCGTCGGCGAGCACGGCACCGGCCTCCACGCGGTCTCCCTCGTTGACGAGGATGCGCTGGTTGTAGGAGGTGCCGTGGTTGGAGCGGCGGAACTTCTCGGCCTTGTACGTCATGGTCGTGCCGTCGTCGTTCATGACGGTCACGTAGTCGGCGCACACGTCGGTGACGACACCGGACTGCTCGGCGAGGATGACGTCGCCGGCGTCGACGGCGGAGCGGTACTCCATGCCGGTGCCGACCAGCGGCGACTCGCTGCGCACGAGCGGCACAGCCTGACGCTGCATGTTCGCACCCATGAGGGCGCGGTTGGCGTCGTCGTGCTCGAGGAACGGGATGAGCGCGGTGGCCACCGAGACCATCTGGCGTGCCGAGACGTCCATGTAGTCGACCTCGTCGACCGGCAGCAGCTCGGCCTCACCGGAGCCGCCGGCCGGACGGCAGAGGACGAACTCCTCAGCGAACTCGTTGTCCTCGGTCAGCGGGGCGTTGGCCTGCGCGATGTCGAACTCGAGCTCGTCATCGGCGGTGAGGTACTCGACCTTGTCGGTGACGACACCGTTCTCGACCTTGCGGTACGGGGTCTCGATGAAGCCGAACGGGTTGATCCGGCC
The DNA here is from genome assembly GCF_025147615.1 of Brevibacterium luteolum. Taxonomy (NCBI): domain Bacteria; kingdom Bacillati; phylum Actinomycetota; class Actinomycetes; order Micrococcales; family Brevibacteriaceae; genus Brevibacterium; species Brevibacterium luteolum. Next base: position 6,056 of record NZ_JALXPM010000001.1, read on the forward strand.
GTAGGAGGCCAGCGAACCGATGAGGCCGATGTTCGGGCCTTCCGGCGTCTCGATCGGGCACATGCGGCCGTAGTGCGACGGGTGGACGTCGCGGACTTCCATGCCGGCGCGGTCGCGCGACAGACCGCCGGGTCCCAGTGCCGACAGGCGGCGCTTGTGGGTCAGGCCGGCCAGCGGGTTGTTCTGGTCCATGAACTGCGAGAGCTGGGAGGTTCCGAAGAACTCCTTGATCGCAGCGACGACCGGGCGGATGTTGATGAGCGACTGCGGAGTGATCGCCTCGACGTCCTGAGTCGTCATGCGCTCACGCACGACGCGCTCCATGCGCGACAGGCCGGTGCGCACCTGGCTTTCGATGAGCTCGCCGACCGCACGGATGCGGCGGTTGCCGAAGTGGTCGATGTCATCGAGGGCGACCCGGATGTCGGCGTCTGCGCCGTCGCGGCGGCCGGTCATGGTGTCCTTGCCGGCGTGCAGCGAGACGATGTAGCGGATCGTCTGGGCGATGTCGTCGACGGTGAGCACCGAATCCGACAGCGGCGCATCGATGCCGAGCTTGCGGTTGATCTTGTAGCGGCCGACCTTGGCGAGGTCGTAGCGCTTGGCGTTGAAGTAGAGGTTCTTCAGCAGGTTCTCTGCCGCCTCGATCGTCGCAGGCTCAGCCGGGCGCAGCTTCTTGTAGATGTCGAGCAGCGCGTCTTCGCGGGTCTCGACGGTGTCCTTGGCAAGCGTCTCGCGGATCGACTCGAAATCGCCGAACTCCTCGAGGATCTTCGAGCTGGTCCAGCCGAGGGCCTTGAGCAGCACGGTGACCGACTGCTTGCGCTTGCGGTCCAGGCGCACACCCACCTGATCGCGCTTGTCGATCTCGAACTCAAGCCAGGCACCGCGCGACGGGATGATCTTGGCGGTGTAGATGTCCTTGTCCGAGGTCTTGTCGGCAGCGGCCTCGAAGTAGGCGCCGGGCGAGCGGACGAGCTGGGAGACGACGACGCGCTCGGTGCCGTTGATGACGAAGGTGCCCTCGTCGGTCATGAGCGGGAAGTCGCCCATGAACACGGTCTGGCTCTTGATCTCGCCGGTGTTGTTGTTCATGAACTCGGCGGTGACGAACAGCGGCGCCGAGTAGGTCATGTCGCGTTCCTTGCACTCATCGATGGAGTACTTCGGAGGCTCGAAGCGGTGTTCGCGGAACGACAGGCTCATCGCGCCGGAGAAGTCCTCGATCGGGGAGATCTCCTCGAAGATGTCCTCCAGGCCCGAGGTGGTGGCAACGGAGTCATCGCCGGTCTCGATGGCCTCGGCGACGCGGTCCTGCCACTTCTCGTTGCCGATCAGCCAGTCGAAGCTGTCGGTCTGCAGGCCGAGGAGATTCGGCAGCGGCAGCGGCTCGTTGATCTTCGCGAAAGAAACGCGCGTGGGTGGGTTAGCGGTCCTGGTGTGTTCGTTGGCGGCGGCCAATGGGATCCTTCCGAGTGGTTCACCTGGTCAGTTCGCTTCGCCTGCCTGAGCCGGAGAGGAGACGCGCCGCCGCACACACCGGACACAGCTCGCAGTGGCTGGTAGAGTCCCGGGTGATTGAGGGTTGGCTGGTTCCGCTTCCGTCAGGCGCTGTGCGTGAGCCCACCGCTATATGAAGGCACCACAAAGACAAAGCAACGCAAAGAACTAGCATAGTCGCAGCGCCCACATGTGGCAAGCCGGTGTAGTAGAGTGCTGAGTTTTCGCCTCTGCCGCCCCATCTGCCCTGGTGAGCCGGTGATAGTCTGCGGGCATGTCTGAGCCCTCCCTTCCGGCCCCGGCGATCTTCGTCCACACCTCCGAGCCGGCCGCGCTCAACTCCTATCTCATCATCGGCACCGAGCGCGCTGTCATCATCGACACCGGTGCAGGCCCCGCCCAGGCCGCCGGCATCCTCGACGCCTTCACCGCCGTGCTCGCCCAACACAGTGATGCCGGCCGGGGAACCGAGCTGCCGATCGTCGCCGTCAACACCCACGACCACTGGGATCACTTCTTCGGCAACGCCCATTTCGCAGCCTGCGGTGTCGAGGAGTTCTTCGGCTCACCGGCCTTCGCCCGCGATCAGTCCGGGTCTGCCTGGCTGCAGTTCCACGCCGTGCCCTTGGAGGCCGAACCGCATCTGCCGGCTGACCCGAGTGAGCTCGCTGTTGAGGTCACCGCGCTGGCCGATGGCGCGGTGCTCGACATCGGCAGCTGGCAGCTGCACGCCTACGAAATGCCTGGGCACACGGACACCGATCTCGTCCTCGCCTGCGCCGATGTCGTCTTCACCGGCGATCTCGTCGAGGAGGGTGCCCCACCCCAGGCCGGCGATGACGCCACCCCGAGCCGCTGGGCCGCTGGGCTGCGGGAGCTTGCGGCACTTCCCGGCGCCGAGGTGTTCGCACCCGGTCACGGCCAGCCGGTCGACGCCGGGTTCGTCCGCCGTCAGGCCGAGGACATCGCAGTTCTCGCTGCCGATCCCGACCATGAGCTCACCGCGCTGAGCGCCGAGCCGTTCGCCTTCGCTGAGAGCCCCGGCCTGCCTGCAGGTGTGCGCCGCCTGCGCTGAGCAGCTGCACCGCGAAGCTGCTGCATGTGCCCAGCCGCAGAGCGCTTACGGCCGTGGCGGCCCGCTGACCTCGCGGCTCATCGTCGTGCGCGGCTGGGTCTCTCCCGGCTCGACGTTGGGGTTGAGCTGCGCAGGATCGAACTCGTCGATGAGCGGCTGGGTGACGGCGATGTACAGGTCGTAGTAGGTGTCGTCGCTGCCGCAGTTGTTGGCGGTCAGCGTCTTCATCTGCTTGTCCCCGCGCCACAGTTCGACCTCGATCTCACGCGCGCCTTCGCAGCCCTGCTCGGGGATGAAGTTCGTCCGCTCCTGGGCGGCCTCAGCGGCGGTGGCGACCTCGGACCACACCTCGGCGGGCAGGTCGACGCGCTCATAGCCGAAGAACTCCTCGTGGGCGTGCACACGCAGGGCGGCCTTCTCCGGGACGGCCTCGATGACCCAGCTGCGGTTGGCCGCACCGGTGCGCGGATCGGTGAAGCGGGCGATGATCCCGGCATCGTGCGTGCCGACCTCGACCGGGCCGAGCAGCGTGCACCCCGACAGCCCGCTCACCAGCGCAAGCGCCAGCGCACCGGCGGCCAGGCGCCTGCGGTTTCGGAGCAGTCGGATCATGATCCGATCCTAGGATGCTTCCGCGCCCGAGGCGGGAGGCATGTCAGCATGTCGCACTCCCGGCTGTGGATAACCGGTTCTGGCCGCTGACATTCGTTAGGGTGAGGCACAGCACCCCCGTCGAAAGCGAGTCTGCCGTGAACGCTTCAGCTGCAGCAGGACTGAATCTCATCAGCCTCATCCTCACACTGCTGCTGGTGGCCTATGCGACGGTGGCGTGGTTCGCGGCCTGGACGACTGCCCGCGTCAAAGACCGACCGCGGCCGACCCCGGCAACAGCACTCCACCGCCCGGCACCCGGGCAGCCACCGGCTGGCAGGCAGCCGGTACCCGGCAGACCAGGACCACCACCGCCGCCAGCGCCTCCACGACCAGTTCCACCGCGATCAGCACCGCCGCGATCAGATCCGCCGCGACCGGGGCATCCGGGACCTGGACATCCGGGCCCGCACCAGGGTGTGCACCCTCACCAGCGTCCGCCGCAGGCGGGCAACCGGTTCCCTCCTCCCCCGCCGCCACCGGGCATGCGGGCCCCTGCCGGGCCTGCCATGCGCCCGGGCATGCCGCATCCGGGTCCGCCGCCCGGTCCGCCCGGCGCACCCCGGCTGCCCTACCCGCCGCATGCCGGCGGCCGGCACCCGGGTCAGCCAGCCACCGCCTCGGGCCCGGTGAGACCACCGATCGACCGGACCAGCCTGTACCTCAACATCCTGCTCGGGGTCGCCGCGCTGCTCATGATCACTGCGGCGATCATCTTCATCACCGTCGCCTCCTCGACTCTCGTCAAAGCGGTGAGCCTGTGGGTCGTCGCCGTCGTCTTCTACGCCACCGGGCTCATCGTCTACTCGTTCGTCGCCAAACTGCGGCCGGTCGGCTTCGCGCTCACGGCGATCGGCCTGGCGATCATCCCGATCGCCGGTTTCGGCCTCGGCGGCTGGCAGCTGACCTCCGGCACGCTGGCCTGGTTCATCTCCTCGGCCGCCGGTGTGCTCGCCTACCTGGGGGCTGCGGTTGTGCTGCGCTCCCAGCTCGTCACCTGGCTCAGCGTGGCGTTTACGTTCTCGCTGACGATGTCGGCGATCGCCCTGACCCCGGCACCGGTCGTGTGGTACTTCGTCGTCCTCATCCTCACGACCGCTCCCCTGGCGCTGCTGGCGGTGCTGCTGCGCGGCCGGCTGGCTGAGAAGTACATCCGCCCGCAGATCATCCTCGGCGATGTGCTCGCACCCCTGGCTGTCGTCGGCGCCGTCTTCATCGACCCGTCGCCGACCCGCCTGGAGTGGGGCATCCTGTTCGCGGCCCTTGGTGTGCACTTCCTCGTCGGCGCGCTGCTGCGCCGCTCGCCGCTGCGCGGGGTCGGGGCGCGGTTCAGCTTCGCGCTGGCCATCCTGCTCATCATCAGCGGGCTGGTCCACAACGAGATGATCGGCGTGCACTCGAGTTGGAACCGCCCGCTGACGACGGTCGCGGCCTTCCTCATCGGTGCGGCTTTCTTCACCGAGGCCGCCCTGCGCCGCCCGGCCCGCCGAGGCGACCCTGCCCCGCTGCCGGGTGCGTCCGAGCGGCCGGAGGCCATGGCCGCTCCTGCCACAGGGGCGACGGCTGCGCACATCGCGCTCATGCTCGCCGGCGGATTCCTCTACGCCACCGGTATCGTGCTCGCCGAGGTGCCCTACACCGATCCGGGCAGCACCATCGCCACGATCCTCATCAGCGTCACCGGGCTGCTGGCGGCAGGGGCCGCCGTGTTCGCGGCCCTGCGCGCCGATGCGCTGCTGCCGCTTGGCGCCGGGATCGCAGTCGCGGCCCGGGTCGGGGCGTTCATCGTCTACCAGGTCATGGACCTCGGCCCGCAGGATGCGCCGCTGGGTGACCAGCTGCCGGATGGGGTGGCGACGAGCGCCGGGTTCATCTGGTACGCGCTGCTGCTCATCGGGCTCGCCTGGTTCAGCTCGATCATCACCTCTCGCCGAGCCCGTCACCTCACAGTGCTGCGCACCGGCATGCCTCTGCTCATGCCTGCTGCCGCTCTCCTGCTGCTGATCCCGGCACCGATGGCAGCTGCCGACATCGACTCGCCGCTCAGCGCACTCATCGTCATCGCGTCAGTGGCGGCGCTGGGCCTGTGCGCTTGGTGGGCGCGCAATGCGCTGCTCGTCACCGGCGCTGTGCCGGTGGCGCTGGCGTTCGGTTTCGTGCTCGGTGACATCTGGAAGGCACTCGGCCTGGGATCGAGTGTCGCCACCGCGGTCGTCGCCGGCGGGTACCTCATCATCCTGGCGACAGCCCTTGGCGGGCTGGCCCTTGCCGAGGTCGGCCTGCGCCGGCGCGGACGCACCTGGCGGGCCCGCTACGCCGTCATCACCGCAGGCATCCTCGCGGGATTCTTCGGCCTCGGGCTGCTGTTCAGGATCTTCACCATGGGCACTGAGGACAGCCAGGCCGCCTACACCGCCGGGCCGATCCTCCTGCTCATCACCGTCGGGCTGCTCGCCGCCGGTCACTGGGCCAGCCGCAGACTGGCATCTGCTGGTGCCGGGCTGAGGCTGCGCTTCGCTGAGCTGCGGCTGCTGCCGCTGAGCATCTCAGCAGTGGCGGCGTTCCTCGCCACCCTCCTCATCATCACGGTCCATTCGGTCGAGCACGTGCGCGTGGCAGCAGCCGTCGTGCTTCTACTGCTGGCGGCCATCGCCTTCGCCCACGCGTTCGCCGCACGGGTCCCCGAGGTCATACTGCTCGGGTTCCTCGCTCTCTACCACGGTGTCCGCGTCCTCGCCGGTCTCGGCATCACTGATGCGGCGCTGGCGCACCTGCTGGCGGCATGGCTGGTCTGGATGCTGGCCTATGCGCTGTACTGGTTCATCTCGGTCGCCTATGACCGCAAGCCGAGCGCCCAGCACCTCTTCGCCGGCTTCTCCCGCTGGTCGCTGTCCCCGCTGGTCGTGGCATTCATTGCAATGCTCACCGCCTTCATCAGCGCGCTGTTCGTCGACGCCGAGGTGCCTGCACTCAATTCGCTCACGATGCTCATCGCCGGCATCACCCTCATGATGCCGGCCTTCATGCTCGTGCTGCTGGCCCAGCGGTTCCCGCACCAGCTCACGCGCCGCATCACCGCTGAGGTCGCCACCTACATCGGCGCGCTCGGCGGGATGATCGCACTGGCCGGAATCTGGCAGCTGCGCCTCGTCGTGCCCCTGCATGTGCTGCTGGCCGCAGCGATCGGCTGGGCGATCTTCTACGCTCGCAGCCAGCCGGCGCACAGCGGGCGCGGTGCCCAGTTCCTCCGCGTCGACCTGCGCACTGTCATCCCGATGGCGCTCATCACGCTCACCGGCACTATCGCGGCATTCACTGCCGATCATGCCGGCTACTCCCTGCTGTTCCTCATCGACCATGCCGCCCTCCTCATCGCCGGCGCCGTGCTGCTGCAGGCGTGGGCGCTGTGGTGGGGTCTGGCCGGGGTCAGCGCCGGCATCGTGTGGTTCCTGCGCGATCTCATGTGGCTGGCCCTTGTCATCATCGCCGTGTTCATCATCGGCGTCGTGGTCTGGCAGCTGCTGCGCAAGCCGAAGATCCCACAATCGCCGGCCGGCCCGGCCCACGGCTATGGACCGCCGCAGGCCCCGCCGCGGCAGGGTCCACCTCCGCCGGCACCTCCCCAGCCACCTGGCCAAGAGCCCGGCGGGCCCGACCAGTCACCGCCTCGGGAACGGAACTGGCAGCCGCCCACTCCGCCTCCGCCTGCCCCTCCGTCAGGGACGTGGCAGGGACCGCGCCACGATGGATGACCTGCTCGTCGAACGGGTGCTGCGCGCTGCCGAATGCGTACCGGCCGGACAGGTGGTCAGCTACGGCATGATCGCCGAGCTCGTCGGCGCCTCCCCACGGCTCGTCGGCCGGATCATGGCCACCTGGGGCGCGAACGTGGCCTGGTGGCGGGTGACGAACGCCAGCGGCCGGCTGCCGGAGGCGATCACGATCCGCGCCCTAGAGCAGTGGGCGGCTGAGGGCACTCCCCTGGCAGCCGACCGGCACGGAGTCTCGATGCCGCGCGCTCGGGCGGATGCGGCCGAGCTGGCGGCTGCCTGGCAGGCCGCATGCGCTGATCTGCCCGCACGATGAACTGCAGCAGTGAATAGCAACAGCCCCGCTGCCAGCTGGCAACGGGGCTGTTGACGTGATCCCGGGCTAGGCTGCGCGTGTGCGCTACCTGGCCGGGTGGAAGATCACTTGAGCGAGACGGTGGCGCCTGCGCCCTCGAGGGCTTCCTTGGCCTTCTCGGCGGTCTCCTTGTCGGCGCCTTCGAGGACGGCCTTCGGAGCGTTGTCGACGAGGTCCTTGGCTTCCTTCAGTCCGAGCGAGGTGATGCCGCGGACCTCCTTGATGACCGGAACCTTCTTGTCGCCGGCCGACTCGAGGATGACGTCGAACTCGGTCTTCTCTTCAGCAGCGGCATCGCCACCGCCGGCACCGCCGGCAGCAGGAGCGGCAACGGCAGCAACCGGAGCGGCTGCCTCGACCTCGAAGGTCTCCTCGAACTTCTTGACGAAGTCCGACAGTTCGATGAGGGAGAGCTCCTTGAACGCTTCGATGAGCTCTTCGGGGGTGAGCTTAGCCATGGTGGCTATGTCCTTCCGTACGTGGCTGACTATTCAGCCGTGAATGGATTGTCTGTGGGTCTGAGTGAAACTCAGGCGTCCTCGGCAGCCGCTTCGCCGCCCTGCTTTTCGCGCAGAGCGTCGACGGTGCGTGCGGCGTTGACCAGCGGAGCGGTGAACATGTAGGCAGCGTTGTACATGCTTGCCTTCATGGCACCGGCGGCCTTGGCCAGCAGCACCTCACGGGATTCGAGGTCGGCGAGCTTCGTGATGTCCTCAGCGGTCATGGCGTTACCTTCGAAGTAACCACCCTTGATGACCAGCTGCGGATTCGCCTTGGCAAAGTCACGCAGGACCTTGGCGGCTTCGGAGGGTTCACCGGTGACGAAGGCGATAGCCGAGGGGCCAGTGAGCTGTCCCTCGAGCGCTTCGATGCCGGCTTCCTTAGCCGCGATAGCGGTCAGCGTATTCTTTACCACGGCGTAGGAGGCGTTCTCACCGAGACCACGGCGCAGCTCCTTGAGCTGCGCCACGGTGAGACCGCGGTACTCGGTCAGCACTGCAGCAGGAGCGTTCTCAAAGAGTTCCTTGAGTTCGGCTACTGCGGCTGCCTTGTCAGGCCTCGCCATGGTATTCCTTTCGTACATGTCGGTGCGTCAGACGCGAAAAAAGCGTCCCGCGCAGGTGGCACGGAACGCTTGCACATCCGGATCCTCACAGCTGCATCGCAGCCGGATCACCGGGACAGTCATCCACTGAACACCTGCGCTGGCCACTCTTGCGAGTCTTCGTTCACAGCGGCACACAGCTGCACGCGGAGGTGAGATGTGAGTCCCTGTGAAGACCGACGGTCTTGGGCAGCTATCAGCATAGAGCACAGCGGGCCGAGATTCCAAATCGGGGCCAGCGCTGTTCCCGTGCCCCGGCAGCAGGCTGGCGATGTGCGCCCCTGCCCTGGAATCGCAAGCGGAGTTCCCACGGCCCCGATTGTCTATGTCATCGCCATGGCCGTTCTCGCACTGCTCGCACTCCTCGTCGCCGGTGGTGTGGCCGCGGTCGCCATCGCAGTCCGCCGCACGAGGGGCAACAGACACCTCGCCGTTTGACTCCCCGTGCGTCGGGTCGAAAGCGCACAGCTTCCGCGGCCCTGCTCGCGCCGACGCCGGTGCCCCGCTTCGGCGCTGCCGGGCCCAGTCCTGAGCCTGGAATGCAGATCGTTCGACGGCGTCGAGGTCGCGGGCGGCGATCGAGAGCAGGACGAGCGCCCCGGCAAGATCGACGATCCGGCCGGCAAGCGCACAAGCGCCGATCCCGTGCCCGGCCCACCGGGCATGAGCGGCGTCGAGATCCTGCTGGTCGAGCCCTTCGGGCCGGGCGGCGATGCGCAGACCGTCCCCGACAGATCCCCGCGCAGCTTCTCGGCCTGCAGCGACCGGGCATGTGCGAGCACAAATTCCGGAGCCGGACAGACTGCGCTCAACGCCACAGGCCCCGCCTGTCCCCAACGGTGTGGGGCAGGCGGGGCCTGCGGGGTGTGGCTGCAGACCTCAGACCGACTGGCGGCCGGGTCGCGCCTCCGATGTCACTTGCGCAGGGCGGAGACGTCCATCGGGATGGCCGGGCCGTTCGTCGTCGTCATGGTCGCCTTCGAGATGTAGCGGCCCTTCGACGAGGAAGGCTTGAGGCGCATGACCTCGTCCATCGCAGCGTTGAAGTTGTCCTCGAGTGCACTCTGGTCAAAGGACACCTTGCCGATGATGAAGTGCAGGTTCGAGTGCTTGTCGATGCGGAACTCGATCTTTCCGCCCTTGATGTCCGAGACAGCCTTCGCAACGTCCATGGTGACGGTGCCGGTCTTCGGGTTCGGCATGAGGCCGCGGGGGCCGAGAACCTTGCCGAGTCGTCCGACCTTGCCCATCATGTCCGGGGTGGCGACGGCTGCGTCGAAGTCGGTGAAGCCGCCAGCGACCTTCTCGAGCAGGTCATCGGAGCCGACGTAGTCGGCACCTGCTTCGCGGGCTGCTTCGGCACGGTCGCCGGCTGCGAACACCAGGACCTTAGCGGTCTTACCGGTACCGTGCGGGAGGTTGACGGTGCCGCGCACCATCTGGTCAGCCTTGCGCGGGTCGACGCCGAGGCGCAGAGCGACCTCAACGGTGGCGTCGAACTTCGCGACAGAGGTGTCCTTGGCCAGGGAGACTGCCTGAGCCGGTTCGTAGTATGTGTCAGCCGCGATCTTCTCCGCGGCGGCCTGATAGGCCTTTGAGCGCTTTGCCATCTGCTTCTCTCCTTGCAGTTGTGGTGTCGGGGAGCGCGCTGCTCCTACCACGTGACGTCGGTGCCGTCACCGGCCGGTTTCACCGGGCCGGCGGCACCGTTGGTCACATTTCGACGTCGGTGGTGATTCCCATCGAGCGGGCGGTGCCGGCCACGATCTTCGACGCAGCGTCGATGTCGTTGGCGTTGAGGTCCGGCATCTTGGTTTCGGCGATCTCGCGCACCTGGTCCTTGGTCAGGTGTCCGACCTTGTCGGTGTGCGGGGTGGCCGAGCCCGACTTGAGACCGGCGGCCTTCTTGATGAGCTCCGCAGCCGGCGGAGTCTTCGTGATGAAGGTGAACGAGCGGTCTTCGTAGACGGTGATTTCAACCGGGACGACGTTGCCACGCATGGACTCCGTTGCGGCGTTGTACGCCTTGCAGAACTCCATGATGTTGACGCCGTGCTGACCAAGCGCGGGGCCGATCGGCGGTGCGGGGTTGGCCGCACCAGCCTGGATCTGAAGCTTGATCAGGCCGGCTACCTTTTTCTTGGGAGGCATTCTTCGGTCCTTAATACTTCGATGAAGCCCTCGGCGGCTGCCGAGGGTCGTTCCCTGCGCGGGATGCGTCAGGGGTATCGCGCCGCGATCCGATGAATGTCGCAGGCGCAAACCACACCATTATTCCATGAACAGCCCGCGGTTGTTAAATCCAGCCCCAGGGCTCACAGACGCCACCGCGCCCGAGGCGGTTCTCACCTCGGGCGCGGATGCGTGCCGGCGAACGTTGTGGTGCGGCTCAGATCTTGGCGACCTGGTCGAAGCCGAGCTCGACGGGCACGTCGCGCTCGAAGATCGACAGCAGGACGGTGAGCTTCTGGGATTCGGGGCGGATCTCCTGGATCGTGGCCGGGTGGCCCTCGAAGGAGCCCTCCTTGACCATGACCGATTCGCCGACCTCGAACTCGACCTCGTAGGAGGCGGTTCCCTCAGCGGCGGCCTTGGCCTGCTCGCCGGCTTCGGCAGCGGCCTTGGCCTGCTCCTCTTCGAAGACCGGGGCGAGCATCGAGAAGACCTCGTCGATGGTGAGCGGGACGGGGTCGTAGGCGTTGCCGACGAAGCCGGTGACGCCCGGGGTGTGGCGGACAACACCCCATGACTCGTCGGTCAGCTCCATGCGCACGAGTACGTAGCCGGGGATGCGCACGCGGCGGACCTGCTTGCGCTGGGCGTTCTTGACCTCGATGACGTCTTCCATCGGCACCTGGATCTCGAAGATGTAGTCTTCCATGTCCAGCGAGATGATGCGGTTCTCGAGGTTGGCCTTCACGCGGTTCTCGTAGCCGGCATAGGAGTGGATGACGTACCAGTCGCCGTCCTTCATGCGCAGCTCGGACTTGAACTCCTCCGCCGGATCGTGCTCGTCGCCGGTGTCCTCGGCGGCCGGTGCCTGTTCGGTCGCCTCGTCGGCGGCCGGCTGGCTGGCAGTCTCCTCAGTGACAGCCTCATCGGCAGTCGGCTCTGCGCCTGCGTCGAGGTTCTCGGTTTCCGGGGTGTTGTCCGACACCTGTTCTCCTTGTGCTTAGGTCGTGGGGCGTGGTCTGGCGTGTGCGGGGCGCGTCTGCGGCTGTGTCGCCGCTCGGCGGCTGGATCAGCCGACTAACCCCACAGAGGCCAGATCGGCGAGCCGCCGAAGACGAAGCCGGAGAGCTTTCCGAACAGCAGATCCAGGACGGTGACGAGCAGCATCATGAAGATGACGAACCCGAGCACGACGAGCGTGTAGTTGATGAGCTCCTTGCGGGTGGGCGTGACCACCTTCTTGAGCTCGCCGATCACCTCGCGGAAGAACTGCATGATGGTGCCGAAGAAGCCGCGCTTCTCAGAGGTTCCTGCGGGTGTCTCGCTCACGCTTCCTCACTCGGGGGTCGTTGTGCTTCGCCGTTCTCAGCAGGGGTGACAGGACTCGAACCTGCAACCTACGGTTTTGGAGACCGTTGCGCTACCAATTGCGCCACACCCCTTCGGCCATGCGGGCACAGCCGGGACATGAAACAGACCCGGAGACCCGGGTCGGCTTCCGCCAAGGTACGAGCATACACGCTCGATGTCTCATCCGTCTAACGACGGTTCACTCCGCTTCTGCAGGCGCCCAGGGGCCCGGCTGCGGGATGGGCATCCACGGGCTGAAGCTCACATGCGCGTCCATGTCGACGGTGACGACCTGGATGTCGATGGGCTTGCGGGTCTGCGCGTCGTAGCGGATGAAGGAGAACTCTGCGGGCATCTTGAGCGGTCCCGGCGTCAGCGCATTGGCCAGTGCCCCGCCGGTCGTCGAGTTGACGAACCGGGTGGCCGGGCCGAACGCCTCGGGCCCGACCCGCCGGTGCCAGTGCCCGGAGACGGCGAAGCCTGCACAACGGTCTCCGAGGGCGGCAGTCGCCTGCCTGGGGTCGTGGATGACGAGGGTGTCGATGTTCTCGGCCGCACACGCCTCGGCTGCGACTCTGTCGGTGAATTCCGCGCCGGTCTCTCCGCGTTCGAGCACGTCACCGGTGGGGAAGACGGTGCGCCGCGGATCCGGCAGCCCGAAGAACGTCAGCCCGGCGGCGGTCACCGGCTGGCCGTCGAGGACCTGCCAGCCGAGTGAGCGGGCGTGGGCGGCGGTATCGGCCGAGTCGTGGTTGCCCTTGACGTAGAGGCGCGGCAGGCCGTGCGGCAGCGCCTGGTGCACGGAGTCGACGCAGATGTTCTCGGCGGTGGTGCCGGTCATCGTGATGTCTCCGCCGTCGAGGTAGAGGTCGGCCCCCGACAGCTGGGCGGCGCGGGCGAGGACCCGCGACATGCCGGTGTTGCAGTGGATGTCGGAGGCCATGAGCACGGTGATGATGCCAGCCGGCTCACCCTGTTGTGCGCCGGCCTGCCCGCCCGCCTGGGCCGCCCCGCCGGTGGCCCCCTCCCCGGTGGCCGTCCTCCCGATGGCGGCCTGGGCACCGTCGCCATCGGCTGACTGGTCACCATCCAGCGGCTGGTCCCAGTTGGGCCGGGGCACCAGGTCCGCGCCCGAGGTGGTGCGCGGGCTGGTCGGGCGCTGAAGCCAGGCGACGTCCAGGCTCGTGCGGGCGGTGTCGTAGAAGGTCTCGTTGTCGTTGTAGTAGTCGGTGACGACGCGGGCGACTTCGTCGATGACGCCGGAGAACCTGCCGGTCACCTCGGATCCGGCCAGCGGTGTGCGCTCGAACACCGGATTCGGGGTGATCTGCTTGGGCGCGCTCACCGGCACGGCGATGATCGCGATGAGCACCGCAGCGAGGCTGAGCACGAGCGCGGTCATCGGCCCGTCGGCCGGGTCCCGCTCGCTGGCGGTCTCGGGCTGCAGGCGGGTGCGCCTGTGCAGCAGGTATGCGCCGGCCACCACAGTGACGACACCGGCGGCGATGAGGTCGCGGGTGAGCGCATCGGCGATGATGCCGTTGCGCACGACGGTGACGAGGGCGTCGATGTCGCCGAACAGGCTGGCGTAGGAAGAGGCGTCCTGGGCGAGTTCATCGATCGTCGAGACCGGCACGCCGGCATGGTTGGGGATCTCCTCGACGGTGACGTCGACGCCGAGGCCCAGCGGCAGCCTGTCGCCTGCCGGGATGACGAGCTGGCCGATCGGTCCGAGGTCGATGGTGATCGCCCCGTCGGTCGTGACCGCATAGGTTGCATCGTGCGGGCCGAAGGCCGCCTCGGTCTTGGCGGTCGTCACCGCCCACGGTGCGGCGAGCAGGGCGCCTGCCAGGAACAGCCCGAGGGCTGCGGCCAGGAACCGCGCCACGGATGCAAGGCGGGACAGGGCCCGGCGTGCGGGGCGCGGAGCTGAGACCATGCGGGCAATTATACGAGCGGCCTGCCACCCGGTGGCAGGCCAGCCCATCAGGGCAGATGCCGGCAGCCGGCGGCAGGCGCGACACGCCATCGACTAGACTGTCGTCATGGTGACACGGGAGGATCTGCGCGCACTTCCCAAAGCCCACCTGCACCTGCACTTCACCGGCTCACTGGCGGATGAGACGCTCGCCGAGCTCGCCGCCGAGGCCGATATCCGGCTGCCGCGCGGCATCGTCGGTTCGACTCCGGCCAACCTCTCCCCTGACCAGCGCGGCTGGTTCCGCTTCCAGCGCCTCTACGATGCCGCCCGTGCCGTGGTGCGCGGGGAGACGATCATGCGCCGGGTTGTCGCCGAGGCCGCAGCTGCCGACCGGGCCGAGGGCTCGCGCTGGCTGGAGCTGCAGATCGACCCAACCTCGTATGGCCCCTTTGTCGGCGGCATCACCCCGGCTCTGGAGATCGTCCTCGATGAGGCCGCCCGCCAATCCGGGCCGGACTTCGGCATCGCGATCATCGTCGCCGCCTCCCGCACCCGCAGCCAGTTCGAGGCCCGGACGCTTGCCCGGCTTGCCGCCCAGTACGCCGGCGATGAGGCCGCCACGGTGGTGGGCTTCGGGCTGTCGAACGATGAGCGGCGCGGCGACACCGCGGAGTTCCGGCACGCTTTCCGCATCGCCCGCCGGGCGGGCCTGGCCTCCCTGCCCCACGGCGGGGAGCTGCTGGGTCCCGCGCACATCCGCGAGGTCATCGCGCACCTGCACCCCCACCGCCTCGGGCACGGGGTGCGGGCGGTGGAGGATCCGCAGCTGCTGCGCCAGATCGTCGAGGCCGGCATCGGCCTGGAGGTGTGCCCCGGCTCGAACGTCTCACTCGGGGTGTACGCGACGCCCGAGCATGTGCCGCTGCGCAGGCTGTACGACTCCGGTGCGCAGATCGCGCTCGGCGCCGATGACCCGCTCATCTTCGATTCGCGGCTGGTCGATCAGTATGTCGCCGCCGCCGAGGCGGGTCTCACCCGGGCAGAGATCGCTGAGCTGGCACGGCAGTCCTTTGCGATCTCGCTGGCACCTGCGCGGATCCGGCAGGCCGCCGCGGCCGACATCGACCGCTGGGAGGCCGCAGGCTGAACAGCCCTGCGGGCCCACGGACCAGGTCCGCAGGCTCAGATCCGGCAGCCGATGAGGTTCGGTTCGGGTTCGAGCCGGATGCCGGTGGCCTCTTCGACGCCGTCGCGGATGTGCCGGGCGAGGTCGAGGATGTCGGCGGTGCGGGCCTGACCGCGGTTCGTCAGCGCCAGGGTGTGCTTCGTCGACAGGCGGGCACGGTGATCGCCGATCCCGAATCCCTTGTGGAAGCCGGCCCGGTCGATGAGCCAGGCGGCCGAAGTCTTCTTCCGGTGCTCATCGCGCATGCCGGTGAGCGGGTCGATGACCGGGTACTCCGGTGCGCCCTCGGGCAGCGGGGTGGCGACCGGGATGATCGGGTTGGTGAAGAACGACCCGCATGACCACGTGTCGTGGTCCTCTGAGTCGAGGACCATGCCCTTGGAGGCGCGCACGGCGAGCACTGCCTCGCGCACTTCGGCCAGCGGCACGCGGTCTTCGAGGTCGACGCCGAGGGCGCCGCCGAGCTGCTGGTAGCGGATCGGCGCGGACTCTGCCGAGGCGGTGAGGACGAAGCTGACGTCGAGGACGACGAAGCGCACGGTGCCGATCTCGGCAGTGGTGCGCTTGAGCCGGGAGGTGCGGTAGCCGAATTCGAGTTCGGCGCGCGGCAACGTGATGATGTCGCCGGAGAGCCGGTCGTAGACGGTGACGGATTCGAGGGTGTCAGCGACTTCGGCACCGTAGGCGCCGACGTTCTGCACCGGGGTCGCACCGGCTGAGCCGGGGATTCCGGAGAGCGCCTCGAGCCCGGAGAGCCCGCGGGCCACGGTCTCGGCCACACAGTCGTCCCAGTTCTCACCAGCGGCCACGCGCAGCAGCACCCGGTCGCCGCCGAGCTCGGTGAACTCCATGCCGCTGGTGCGGATGAGGCAGACCGGGCCTGCGAAGCCGACATCGCTGATGACGAGGTTCGAGCCGCCGGCGATGAAGAGCACATCGGGATTCAGCCCCTGCCCGCCGCCAGCCGGCTCCTGCTCACCGCCGCGGGATTCGGCGGCCCGGTCGGCGGTCAGCGGGTGGGCGGCGAGGAAGTCGAGCAGTTCCTCACGGGTGCTCACAACGGTGAGGTCGGCGGCTGGGCCGCCGACGCGCATCGTCGCATAGTCCGCCAGCTGTGTCTGACTCACGCCAGTCGCACCTTCGCCTGGGTGCGTCCGAGCACGGTGTCCTCACCGCAGCTGACGGAGATGTCGAGGCGCACGGTGCCGGCCTCTTCGTCGATCGCGCCGACGACGGCGGCCATGTCGAGGTAGGCCGTCGGGGTGTCCGGGGCGCCGGAGTCAGCATCGGCGACGACGACCGGGGCGGTGAAGCGGGTGCGGCAGTCGATGATCGCGCCGGGGTCGACTGCCCATTCGGTGATGCGGGCCAGCACCGATCCCATCGAGAGCATGCCGTGGGCGATGACGTCATCAAGGCCGACTTCGCGGGCGAAGCGCTCGTTCCAGTGGATCGGGTTGTGGTCTCCCGAGGCGCCGGCGTAGGCGACGAGATCAGCGCGCGAAAGCGGGATGCGTGCGGAGACGACGGTGCGGCCGACCTCCTGGTCGCGCAGCTTCGGCGCCAGGTCGGTGCCGGAGGGACGGTATTCCTCGCGTTCGACAGACTCGCTCATGCTTCTCCTCCTCGCACGACGATCGTCGAGGTCACGGTGACCACGGGCGCGTCGTCGCTGTTCGCGTCGGTGAGTTCGGTGCGGGTGGTGATCATCGCGTGACCGCCGGCCTCGCGCAGCCCGTCGACATGGCAGACGGCGTTGAGCCTGTCACCGGCGACGATCGGGCGGGTGTAGGTGAACTGCTCGGAGCCGTGGACGACGCGGGAGAAGTCGATGCCGGCCTCCGGGCTGGAGATGTAGAGCGCCTCGGCGCGCTGGGAGGCGATGACGGCGAACGTCGGCGGAGCGACGACGTCGGCGTAGCCGAACTCAGCTGCGGCCTCAGCGCTGCGGTGGGCGCGGTTCGTCGCCCCAGTCGCGCGGGCGAACTCGATGATCGCCTCGCGGGAGACCTCATAGGGCTCCGGCAGGGCGTAGCTCGCACCCTGCAACTCGGTGTTGACAGCCATCGGCAGATGTACCTCCTTGGGCACAGGCGCTGCGCCCGTGCGGGTTCGTCCGGCTCAGGTGGACAGACTGCCGGCACCTCCTGGCCTCAGGCCGGGAACGTGCGGCAGCCCCGTTGCTGCGAGTCTATCGCCCGGGGCCGGGCACTCGCATCATCGCCAGGGCGTACTCGGCGAGGTTGTCGGCAGCGGCGTCCTTGGACACCGGGCCCTCAGGGTCGTACCACTGCGAGGTCGAGGTGCACATGTTCGACACCACGCGGCCGGCGAAGCGCCAGTCGGGGTTGGTGAACACGCCGGACTCGATGCCCTCGCGGGCGAGCGCGTCGACGGTGTGCTGCACATCGCGGCGCAGCCCTGCGATGCGGGAGCGGTCGGGTTCGTCGATGCTGCGCATCTCGCTGGCGCCGATGAATCCCTTGCGCCGCTGCTCCAGGTGGAACAGCGCCAGCTCGCGCACCACCCGCCGGTAGCGCTCCTCGACGGGCTGGCCCTCTGCCTCCTTGAGGGCCTCGTCCATCCGGCTGATGAGCTCGGACATCGTCACGTCCATGAGGCTCACGAGCATCTGCTGCTTGGAGGTGAAGTAGTGGTAGACGCCGGCCACGCTCACCCCGCCGGCCTGGGCGATCTGCCGCATCGAGGTGCCGTGGTAGCCCCAGCGGACGAAGCAGTCGATGACCGCCTCGACGATCTTCGGATGCGGGGCGTCCGGGGCACCGCGCACGAGGTGAGGGGCACCGGCGTGCTCACGGCCGCCGGGCCCGGTGCGCACCGCACTGGGCTCGAACTCGCTGGAGTACATGAGGTCTTCGAGTTCGAGGCCGAGCACCTCGGCCAGCCGTGAGACTCGCTCGACGGTGACCGAGACGCGTTCGCGCTCGATGAGGGACAAGGTGGCGGGACTGACGCCGATCTGCGAGCTGAGCTCCTCCAGCGTCAAACCGGCCTGTGTTCGGGCCGCACGGACGCGGCCGCCGATGCCCGATCCGCCTTCAACCCCATGAACTTTAACCATACTAAACAGGATACGGCACTCACGCGCCGTCTGCAGGCATGTCCACCGCGCGTTTCCGGGTCAGCGTGGCCCAGTTGCCGAATGAGCGTTCGGCTCAGCAGGTGACGTCGGGTTCGACCTCGGGTTCGGGGCCGAAGCGCAGGCTGCGGCCGGTCACCTCGGTCGGGCGGATGCGGATGTGGCGGGACTTGGTGCTCGCCACCCACGGGCGCAGTCCGGCCTCTTCGGCCGCGGCGATGTCGGCGGCGGTCTCGAGCACCTCGGCGCGGCCCTTGACGACGACGCTGCGGGCGCCGGGTGCGGCGATGCGGTCGACTTCGAAGGCGACCCGGTCACTGATCGTCACGGCGGCGAGCTTGGTGCCGGCGGCGGTGCGGATGTAGAGCGCGCCGTCGTAGGCGGCGTAGTTGACGGGGAAGATCTCGATCTCACCGTCGACGGCGACGGCGAGCCGGCCGAAGCTCTCGGATTCCAGCAGCACCCAGCACTCATCGAGGCTGAGGGTCTCAATCGGCGGCGGGGCGGTCTTCTCGGGGTTCTGCGTGATCTGTTCCATAGTCCATTGTGAGCCCGGGCACACCTCATGCGGAGCGGGTGGCCGCCAGGCGGAACCGGTTGGCTCAGATTCCCGAACCCAGCACGGCCACCAGGACTGATGCCGCACTCACCCAGACACCCCCCTCGGGAGCGGCAACGGGCTTTCACTGCGACCTGGGGTGAGCGGCCGCACAAGCGCGGAACCTGTCTCGGCTCGCAAAATTGCGCGCCTGGGGTATTGACACCCCGGCGCCTGCGCACAAAAATCAAAGGATAAAGACTGAACGATTGTTCGCCAAACATTAAAACCGGGTGCTCGGCGTCGCGCACCGCCGTCGGCATCGGCGCACCCGATGAATGGCTCGTATCCGCCGAACTCCCCTGGAGGGAATGCCATGACCGATGTACCCAATCTCACCGAACTGCTCGCTAACGCACCGACCAACTGGGGCAAATGGGGACCCGATGACGAAGTGGGGTCACTCAACTACCTGACTCCGGCCAGTGTGCTGCAGGCGATCTCGCATGTCACCTCAGGAGAGGTCCACACACTCCAGCGCCTCATCGGCGATCCGAAGGGCGACCCGGTGTGGCCTGGCCGCTCGCCTGCCGAGCGCGAGATGGTGATGGACGAATCCATCTGGGACCGCGAGGACGCACCCCAGTTCCCCGGCGGCCTGCACTATGCCGATGACAAGATCGAGGCGTTCCTGCAGGGGTCCACGCAGTACGACGCGCTCGGCCACGTCTGGTACGACGGCAAGCTGTGGAACGGCTATGACGCCCGGACCACGGTCGGCGGCATGGACAAGGCCAGCGTCGAGCCGATCGCCCAGCGCGGCGTCGTCGGCACCGGCGTACTGCTCGACATGGCCCGGCATTTCGGCGTCGAGGCGATGGAGGCCAAGCACACCTTCGACCACACCGATCTGCTCGCCTGCGCCGAACGCCAGGGCGTCACGATCGACAAGCGCGACATCCTGCTCATCCGCACGAACCACCTGCAGCTGTTCTTCGAGCAGGGCGAGAGTTTCTACGAGGACTTCTGCGAACCGGGCCTGGAGTACAGCCCGGAGCTCGTGCAGTGGTTCGCCGATATGGAGATCCCCAACCTCGTCACCGACACCATCGCCAACGAGGTGACGATGGACCCCTCCACCGGCGCCGCCCTCGTCCTGCACAACGCGCTCATGCGCAACCTCGGCATCGCCTTCACCGAGATCTGCGACCTCGAATCGCTCGCCGAAGCCTGCGACCGCGAAGGCCGCTACAAGTTCTGCTACATCGCAGCCCCGCTCAAGATCCACCGCGCCACCGGCTCACCCGTCAACCCGATTGCACTGCTATGAACACACCCACGTCAGATTCCATGTCAGACATGCTGCCCCTCGATCAGCACCTGCCAGTCCCCTACGCCACAGTGCCGCAGATGTTCGCCGCCACCGTGGCCAAGCGTCCGTCAGCCACACTCATCGACTGCTTCGGCCGCACGTGGACGTGCGCTGACGCCGAGGCGGAAGCCGAGCGCCTCGCCCGTGTGTTCGCCGCGCACGGGATCGCCGCAGGCGACCGGGTCGCGCTGTTCGCCCAGAACGACCCGATCTTCATCACCGGGCTGCTGGCAGCCTGGAAGCTCGGTGCCATTGCGGTGCCGGTCAATCCGATGAACACGGCCCGCGAGCTGGGCTACCAGCTGGAGGACTCAGGGGCGAAGGCTCTCATCACACTGCCGGGTCTGTGGTCGCTCGTCGCCCGTGAGGTCGTGACTGCCGGCATCGGCGCTGTCGAGCTCGTCATCGTCGCAGGCCACGATGAGTGGCGGATGACAGGCGACCGGCCGGAGCAGTCCCGCGCGGAGGTGACAGACGAGCTCCTCAAACCGGCTGGTCAGGCTGTCGTGTGCTCGGCTGATGACCTGCCGGCCGGCTCGGATTACGAACCGGCCGAGCTGACAGGCGACGATGTCGCGCTGCTGACCTACACCTCGGGAACCACCGGCAAGCCCAAGGGTGCGATGAACACGCACGGGAACCTGACGTTCAATGCCGAGACCTATGTGCAGATCTCCGCGCTCGAACCCGGCGAGGCGATCCTGGCGGTCGCGCCGCTGTTCCACATCACCGGGATGGTCGGCCACGTCATGCTCGGGCTGCGGCTCGGCACCCCGATCGTCATCACCCACCGCTTCCACCCCAGCGTCATGCTCGAGGCGATCCGCCGCACCCGCCCGGCCTTCACCGTCGGTGCGATCACTGCACTCATGGCACTGGCCGACAGCCCGGAGGCGAGGGCCGAGGACTTCACCAGCCTGCGCACGATCTACTCCGGCGGCGCCCCGATCGCGCCGTCGCTCGGTGATCGCCTGGAAAGGATCTATGGCGCGTATGTGCACAACATCTTCGGGATGAGCGAGACAGCCTCTCCGACGCATCTGGTGCCGCGCGGCCAGCGCGCACCGGTCGATCCCACCTCGGGTGCCCTGTCGATCGGCAAGCCGGTCTATGACACGCGCGCGCGGATCGTCGACGAGAACCTCGCCGACCTCCCGCCGGGTGAGTACGGCGAGATCGTCATCACCGGCCCGCAGATCACCCCGGGCTACTGGAACAAGCCCGAGGCGACTGAGGGCGCCTTCGTCGATGGCTGGCTCAAGACCGGGGACATCGGCTTCGTCGACGACGAGAGCTGGTTCTACCTCGTCGACCGGAAGAAGGACATGATCAACGCCTCCGGCTACAAGGTGTGGCCGCGCGAGGTCGAAGACGTCCTCTACACGCATCCGGCCGTCGCCGAGGCGGCGGTCATCGGGGTGGCCGATGAGTACCGGGGCGAGACGGTCAAGGCCTTCGTGACGCTGCAGAGCGGGCAGCAGGTGGAGCCTGCGGAACTGGTGGCCTTCTGCAAGGCGAATATGGCGGCCTACAAGTATCCGCGCGAGGTCGAGATCCTCGACGAGATGCCCAAGACGGCCACCGGCAAGATCCTACGCCGCCAGCTGCGCACGCCCTGAACCTGCAGACGCGAAACGGCCACCACACGCGCTGTGTGGTGGCCGTTCTTCTGCCGTAGCGGGGGCGGGGCTCGATCCCGCGACCTCACGATTATGAGTCGTGCGCTCTAACCACCTGAGCTACCCCGCCGCAGTACCGCTTTTGAGCGGCACGAGAGCCCCGAAAGGGAATCGAACCCTTGACCTTCTCCTTACCATGGAGATGCTCTGCCGACTGAGCTATCGGGGCAACGAGAAAATACTATACACACTTTCCCGGTGCTGACAAAATCGGCGTCCTGACGGTCAGTCTGCGTCGTACTTGGCAGTCAGATAGCCCTGCAGACGACCCGGATGATCAGTGATGATGCCGTGCACGCCGGCGGCCATGAGACGCTCCCAGTCGGCCGGCACATTCGACGTCCACACGAGGCAGCCGTAGCCTTCGGCCATGAATTCCTCCAGCAGCGCCTGACGCAGGAAGAATCCGCGACGTGAGGGGTTGTAGAACGTCACATCGAGGTCGGCGGCCAGCGTCTTGTCCTCTGGCCGGGGCACCATGCGCAGCAGCCCGCGGGCGACCATCGGGATGAGGTCGCGCACGGCGGTGAGCGTCTTGGGCGAGAAGCTCTGCAGGATCATCCGGTCAGCCATCCCGGTGGCCATGATGTCGTCGGCAACCTTCGCGATCGCACCGGGTGACCAGTCGTCTTTGAACTCCAAGAGCAGGTTGCCGTCAAAGTCTGCCAGATTGGCGAGCACGGTGCGCAGCTTCGGCACCCGTTGGCCGATGAAGCCCGGGCCCAGCCATGAGCCGGCATCGGCTAACGAGATCCGTTCGTCGCTCATCTGCGCTGCGGTTCCCGTCGCCGAGGTGGTGCGGTTCAGCGTCGTATCGTGCAGCACGATCGGGGTCCCGTCAGCGCTGATCCCGATGTCGATCTCGATCCAGTCGGATCCGAGCACCCGGGCAGCTTCGACAGCGACGAGGGTGTTCTCCGGTGCGACTCCCGAGTAGCCCCGGTGGGCGATGACCCACGGCTTGTGCTCCCCACCGGGAGCGTGCGGGTACCCGTGATCGGCGAGGAACGCCTCGAACATCAGTTGACTCCTCGCATGACCTGCCCGAGGCGGCTGTAGCCTTCGACCGCGATCGCGCGCCACAGCATGGCCGCGGCTTCCGGATCCGACTTCTCCAGCTTCTCGATCGCGGACTTCGACAGCAGTTCGACAACGGTCGGCTCAGCCACGCGGACGTCGAAGGGCTGATGGTAGGTCTCATTGAGGGCGAGCTCACCGAAGGACATGCCGGCGACGAGCTGCGCGTTGACGTCGCCGCCCTCATCCTCAGGATTGAGGGTGTGCACCTCGCCGGAGACGATGAACCGGATGCCGTCGAACTCGTCACCGACCTTGCGGACGATATCGCCGGTGTCGTACTCCTCGCGCTTGAGCAGGCTGACGACCTTCTCACGGATCTGCTCGTCGATGCCCTCGAGCAGCACTGGAGTGGAGATCGCCTCGTCGGGGAAGCAGTCCTCGTCGCCGTACTGGCGGAGAATCTGATCCTCAGCCCACGAGAGGGCATCGTTGCGGTCCTCGAAGATCTCGACCCGCATATCGACGGGCACGAGGAGGTTCGCCAGCCGGTCGAACGGGTCGACGAGACCGAGTGCGGTGTCGACGTCGGCGAGCGCGGCGGCCAGCCGCGAGATCGCCTTGACTGAGACCTCGGCGATGTGATCGGCACGCGAGAGGTCGACGACGACGCAGACGGTGTTCCTGTCGAACGTCGCGACCTCACGGGAGAGCACTTCGATGCCGGAGAACAGCAGGTCGCCCATGATTTCGAGCACATGGGCGCGCTCGCCGTATTCTGCGAGCACCGCCTCGGCGGCTTCCGGGCGACGCGTCGTCGAGGGCACATGGTCGATGGTGTCGTGCGTGCGGATCGTCGACAGACCGGCCTTGGAGGTGCGCACGAAGTGCAGCTCCAAGTCGCGGGAGAGGATCCGGTGGGCGGCCAGACCGCGCACGCTCGAACCATGCTGGTCGAGCGGCGGTGCGTAGGTGGCGATGCCGAGCTGGCCGGGCAGAGCGGAGATGATGCCGCCGCCGACGCCGCTCTTGGCCGGCATGCCGACCGAGGACACCCAGTCACCGGAGTCGTCGTACATGCCGCAGGTGAGCATGACCGACAGCACCCGCTGGGCGACCTGGCGGGAGAACACGCGCTTGCCGGTGACCGGGTTGACGCCGAGGTTGGTCAGCGTCGCGGACATGATCGACAGGTCCTTCGCGCTGGTGAGGATGGCGCACTGGCGGCTGTAGTCGTCGAAGGCCGGCAGCGGATCGCCGTCGATGATGCCCCATGAGGCGAGGAACCACGACAGCGCGCGGTTGTGCATACCGCCGTCGCGATCTGCTTCATAGGAGACCTCGTCGACTTCGAGGTCCCGTGCAGCGCAGTCGGACATGACGCGCAGGATCTTGTCGAAGACCTCGCCGTCGGAGTCCGGGAGAATCTGCGCGGTCGCAGCGATCGCACCGATGTTGATGAGCGGGTTCTTCGGCCTGCCGGTGTTGGCCTCGCTGGAAAGGTCCTTGAACGAGGAGCCCGAGGGCTCGACGTCGATCTTCGCGTCCATGAACCGGAAGCCGCGGTCCTGCAGCGCGATGGCGTAGCAGAACACTTTGGAGATCGACTGCATGCTGAAGGGCACCTCGGCGTCGCCAGAGGTGTAGGTGTATCCGTCAGCGGTCGTCATCGCCAGGCCGCACAGATCGGGGTCGGCCTCGGCGAGGGAGGGGTTGTTCTTCGGCTGTTCACCGCCGTGAACATCGAAGAGACGCTCGTGCACGGAGTCGAGGTACTGCTGAATGGGCGATTGCATGGTTCCAGGCTAGCCGACGCATCCTGTCCCACGCTGACTGTTCGCACGGCGGGGACAGTGAACACCGTTGATGCATCGGTCGCACGGCAGAGACCGGTGGGCACCTGTTCGACGAGTGAGCGACCAGTGGGCGGCAAGGTGAGCCCTTTACATCTGCGAAGGCACTCACGGTCACCCCGCAGAGGTGTGCACCCATGACCGTTTGCTGCCTGCTCATCACTCACCTGCTTCTACTCGGCAGTAATGCGTGGCTCAAGCATGCATTCATGAATATTGTCGCAGAAGCGGCTCCAAAAAGATTTTGCGCTTTCATCTGCATCCAGGGCGATGCCAACAACGCCCCAGATCCGGAACCGCTCATGCCCAAGCAGATCAAGGGCGTTGTCGTCTACCACCTGCCCTACGTCGGACACATCGCACTCGGCATCGACGGACCGGCGAAGATCGCCGCGATCACCGTCATCGGCCTGGCATTCATCGGCTACGCGATCTGGCAGCTGCTGCTCGCCGGCCGCGACCGCGTACGGCACCACCCGGATTCCGAGGATGAGACCGCACCCGGTGAGCATTGCACCGACGCCGAGGAGGCGCGCACCGATGCCTGAGACCTCCGCCTCACAGCACGCTCTCGCGCGCCGGGTCGCACGCGCCCTGCTGGCTGCCCTCGCAGCCCTCGCTCTTGCCCTGGGAGTGCTGCCTGCCACGGCGACAACCGCCTCGGCATCAGCTCCCATCGACGTCTCCGTCGACGGTGAGAACTGGGCGCCAAAGCTGCCCCGGCAGCTGTTCGACAGCGTCGATCGCCTCTCTCCCGGTGACCGCGTCGAAGACGCGGTGTGGCTGCGGAATGCCACCGCTGCGCCGATCGCCGACCGCGTGCAGATGCGCTGGATCGGGCCGGCAGACACGGCAGCGATCGACGATGTTCTCGTGGTGGGCATGAACGGGAGCTCTGCGACCGTCCGCCAGCTGCGGGCCGAACCTCTGACAGTCGACCTCGGTAAGCTCGCCCCGCAGGCCACTGCCCGTCTCGACGCCGAGGCCGTGCTTCCGTTCTCGGCGCCGAATGCGACGCAGTCGCGGTACCTCGATCTCGACCTCGTCCTCCAACTCAGCGGCGACGACGATCCCGGCCCGAGCGGTGAGCCCAGGCCGGACCCGCCCGCCTCGTCCACCCCGCCGGGACCTGAAAGCGACTCCGAGGACGGCGAGCGCAGCCTGCCGCGCGATGACGAGGCCGACCGCTGGGCACCGCTGCCGCGCACCGGAGCGGAGACGCTGCTGCTCCTGGTGGCAGGGCTGGCGGCGATCGGCGCCGGCATCACTGCGGTGCTCGCGGCCCGCCGTCGGCGCCGCGATGCCGAAGAGGACATCACACAGCGCTGAGGCACAGCCGATCAGATGCCCTCGCCTCAACAACGTGCCACTATGGAAAGTGGTTGTTAGTGTGACATCAGCCGCAGAAGACGACAGACGATGAGATGTAGGAGTCACGATGACCGACAACACCTCAGCGCACGCCCACCAGCACCCCGACCCAGTCGAAGCCCGCGCATCACTCGCCGCCGCCGAACAGGCGCGCACCGCCTCCGCGCAGGCCAACACGCTTCCTCTGGCTGCCGGCCTCCTGGCCTCCGGGGCTGCGATGACCGCCGGATCACTCGTCGTCGCCGCTGACGCCGAGGCGGGAGGCTCACCGCTGTTCATCCTGCGGATCCTGCTCTCCCTCGCTCTGCTGATCCCCGGTGGAGTCATCTACTCCGCCGCTCGCTCGTGGGCGCGCCGGGACACTATCCTGCTCGTCACCGTGCTGCTCCTGCAGGTGGGTGCCTACATCGCCGCAGCGATGGCGGCGAACCTGCTCTCCGCCCCGCTGTACGCGGACCTGGCCGCCGGCTTCATCATCCTCGGCACGACCGTGGCGATGGCCGTGCTGCGCCGCCGGGCATGAGCCGGCGTACATGAACCGGCAGACAGGAGACGATCATGACCACCCCGCAGAATGCGATTGCACAGCTGTGCCCGCTGCTGACGAACCCGACGCGGCTGGCCCTCGTCGCCGGACTCCACGGCTGTGTGCGGGCGGATTTCCGCACGATCCGCGAGCAGCTCGGCGTCAGCGATTCGACGCTGTCGAAGCACATCTCCACCCTCGAAGACGAGGAGATCGTGGCAGTCCGCAAGGGCTTCATCGGCAAGCGGGCGCGCACGTGGCTGAGCCTCACCCCAGCCGGCCGGAAGGTCTATGACGCGCATATGGCCGGGCTGCGCCAGATCGCGGGCCTGGCGTTCAGCGAGGCCGAAGCGGAGAACGAACCGAGCACCAGGTGAGCCGCAGCCGGCACCACCCTGCAAACCCGACCGCACAGGCCTGGCGACGGCATAGTCCCGGCGACGGCAAAGGCCCGAGGCGAGAACGCCTCGGGCCTTGGCTGTGGCAGGTATAGGATTCGAACCTATGAAGGCAATGCCGGCTGATTTACAGTCAGCTCCCTTTGGCCGCTCGGGCAACCTGCCAGGTGTCTGCTTGAGGCGCATGCGCGCTCAAGCACCTATGGAAGAATACTAGCTCCGCGGCAGAAACGCCAATCGCCTCAGCGCCTAGAATGGTGTGCGAAACGTCACCGTCTGCAGGAGGATCCATGGCCAGCGAATCGTCATTCGACATCGTCTCTGAAGTCGACCGGCAGGAAGCCGACAACGCCCTGAACCAGGCAGCGAAGGAGATCCGCTCCCGCTACGACTTCAAGGGCACCGACGCCTCGATCGAATGGTCCGGCGAGTCGATCATGATGAAGGCGGTCAGCGAGGACCGCGTCAAGGCCGTGCTCGATGTCTTCCAGTCCAAGCTCGTGCGCCGCGGCATCTCGCTCAAGTCCCTCGAGACCGGCGACCCGTACGCCTCGGGCAAGGAGTACCGACTGGAGGGTCACCTCAAGGAGGGCATCGACAAGGAGAACGCGAAGAAGATCGCGAAGATCATCCGCGATGAGGGCCCCAAGGGCGTCAAAGCCCAGATCCAGGGCGAGGAGCTGCGGGTGAGCTCGAAGAAGCGCGATGACCTGCAGGCGGTCATCGCCCTGCTCAAGGGCAGGGACCTCGACGTCGACCTGCAGTTCACCAACTACCGCTGACCGGGACGCTGACTGACCGGTCGCAGCCGGTCGGCCAGCAGGCTGGCGCGCAGCATCCCGCCGAGGCGGTGCGAGCCTGAACCGGGACGCCGGCCGCTGGCCGCAGCCAGCTCGTCTGCCCGCGGGCGCCGGCCGGCAGCGTGGGCGGTGACGACGGCGAGGAACAGCCCAGCGTGCGTGTCGAGAGCGCTGTGCCCGTGGTCGGGGACCGGAATGAGCGCGCCGTCGGGTGCGTCAGCTGCGATGCGTGCGGCGATGCTGCGCGGAGTGCGCAGGTCGCGATTCCCGGAGATCACGGTCACCGGGGCCTGCAGCCGCTTGAGCGCTGCCGGCAGATCATAGGACTCTCCGGCGAACGGGGTGAAGCGGCCGCCTGCGTCTCCGAAGTCCGCGGAGGAGTCGAAGAGGCTGCCGCGGCCCGGCAGTGCATAGCCGAGTTCGCGCACCGCGATCTCACCGACGAGGTCGAATTCCATGATATGCGGTCTGCGCGATTCGAGCTCGCCGGTGATGAGCGTGGTCAGCATCGCCTGCGTCCACCCGGCGCGGCCCAGGGCGATCTGGTTGAGCAGCCGGTCGAGTGTGCTGACTCCGGCGAACTCGAATACCGAGCGCACCATGCGGCCGAGGTCCTGCTGCCCGATGAGCTGGGAGCCGGTGAGGTCGCGGATCTTCATCGCCACCCGCTCGGTCCCGGGCAGGTCAGCGGCCGGGTCGACCGGCCCGGCGATGCCGGGCACCGGGCCGATCTCGCTCAGCTCTGCTGGCGGGCGGCCCTCGACGAGCAGCTGGAGGCTGTAGTCCTCGATGCGCTGCGGGAAGCCCGCGTCGATCATCGCCGAATCGAGGACGAGAGCGGCGGTGCGCTCGGGATGGTCGGCCGCGAAGGCCTGGGCCACATAGGTGCCGTACGAGGATCCGGCGAGCACCGCCTCGGGAACGGATTCCGAATCCAGGACAGCGGCGATGTCATCGGCCACCGCAGCCACGCGCATCGCCTCAAGCGGCAGATCTGCGCCGTCTGTGTCAGTGCGGGACAGGCCGATGCCGCGGTGCTCGATCATGATGACCTCGAGACCGGCGCGGGCGGCACGGGCCCGCAGCCCGGTGAACAGCAGGAGGGAGCCGAGACCCGGCCCGCCGGGGATGATGACGATCGGCAGGCCTGCTGGGCGGGTGCCGGTCACCGGCTGGCGGACGTAGTGGAGGTCGAACTCCGGGCCCGAGGCGGTGGCTGGCCGGCGCACCCGGCGCAGCCCGCGCACGGAGCGGACGATGTGCTCGGCCCGCTCCACTGCACCCACGATCAGCTTTCGCCGACGGCGACGGGGTCGGCGGCCTCGACGGCGCGGCGGGCTTCGGCGAGCATGCCCTCACGGGTGGCGATCTTGATCCGCTCACGGCCGTGCGGTTCGCCCAGCTGCTTCTCCGCGGCTTCGAGCCGGTGGTAGCCCTCCCAGTCGACGTAGTCGACGCCCTTGGCGGCAAGGAGTTCGGTGATCGCGTTCTCGCCCGGGGCCGACGGGGTCGGCAGCCGGCCGGCGACATGGTCTTCGATGAGGTGGGTGATCGTCTCGAGCGCATCGCCCTTCGTGTGACCGATGAGCCCCACGGGTCCGCGCTTGATCCAGCCGGTAGCGTACACGCCGGGGATCCACGGCGCATCAGCCGACTCCGACTGCGAGAGCGCATCGACGACGCGGCCCTCGTGGTTCGGGATCACGCCCTTGAGCTCGTCGAAGGGCAGTTCGGTCAGCGGGGTGCCGAAGTAGCCGACCGCCCGGTAGATCGCGTCCACCGGCCAGTCGACGAAGGTGCCGGTGGCGTTGACTCCCCCGCGGCCGTCGAGCTCCTGCCGTTCGGTGCGCAGGCCGGTGACGCCGGTGTCCTCGTCGCCGAGCACGGCGACCGGGGCGTGGAGGAAGTGCAGGTGCAGGCGTCGCTTGGCACCGGTTGGCTCACGCAGCGTGAAGTCCGTCAGCGTCTTGGTGACCTGCTTGGTCTGGTTGTTCGAGTGGATCTGAGCCATCGAGGCTTCGTCGAACTCGAAATCCTCGGGGTAGACGATGATGTCGACGTCCTTGACGTGGCCGAGTTCGCGCAGCTCCAGCGGCGTGAACTTCGCCTGGGCCGGGCCGCGGCGGCCGAAGACGTGGACATCGGTGACCTCGGAGCGCTTGAGTCCCTCATAGACGTGGTCGGGGATCTCCGTGGTGAGCATATCGTCGGCCTGCTTGGCCAGCACCCGGGCCACGTCGAGGGCGACGTTGCCGTTGCCGATGACGGCGACCTCCTTGGTGTCCAGCGGCCAGTCCTGGCAGACATCGGGGTGGGCGTCGTACCAGTTGACGAAGTCAGCGGCGCCGTAGGAGCGGGGCAGGTCGATGCCGGGGATGGTGAGCTTGGCGTCGACAAAGCAGCCGGTGGAGAAGACGACGGCATCGTAGTGCTGCTGCAGCTCCTCACGCGTGATGTCGGTGCCGTAGTCCACATTGGCGAACAGCCGGATGTCCCCGCGGTCGAGCACCTTGATGAGTGCGTTGGTGATGCCCTTGATGCGCGGGTGGTCAGGAGCCACACCGTAGCGCACCAGCCCGAAGGGGGCGGGGAGGCGTTCGAAGAGGTCGATGCTGACGTCGAATTCCCGTTCAGCCTTGGTCAGCAGGTCTGCGGCGTAGATGCCGGCCGGGCCCGCGCCGATGATGGCCACCCGGAGAGGACGAGTCATAACACACCTTTCACCTAGTCAACTCACGATTCTAACGTCCAGGCGCCTGATGTCGACATCTCGGGCGGTCAGTATGTGGGAAGTCACAGCAGCGATCCTGCTGTGGACTAGACTGCCGTTCGTGACTGAACGCCCGCTGACTGACGAGGAATCCGCCCGCCGCCGCTCGGGCCTGATGCTCGGTCTCTCCGGCTACCTGTTCTGGGGAGGGATGCCGCTCGTCTTCGCCGCTGCGGCCCCGGCGACGCCGATCGAGATCCTCGCCCACCGGATCGTGTGGTCTCTGGTGTTCTGCACCATCCTGCTCATCTTCGCCCGCGGGTTCCGCCGCGTCCTGGCCGCGGTGCGCGACCTGCGCGTGCTCGGCACGCTCGCCCTGGCCGCGATCGTCGTCTCGATCAACTGGTTCGGCTTCCTCCTCGGCGTCAGCCTCAATCGCGTCGTCGAGATCTCACTCGGCTACTTCTTCAATCCGCTCGTCACTGTGCTCATCGGGGTGGTCTTCCTCGGCGAGCGACTGCGCAGGCTGCAGTGGGCGGCGGTCATCGTCGGCTGCCTGGCCGTCGTGGTCATCGCCGTGGGCTACGGGCAGATGCCGTGGCTGGCGCTGCTCGTGGCGTTCTCCTTCGGCTTCTACGGGCTCATCAAGAACCGGGTCGGCGGGAAGGTCGGCGCGCTCGAGGGGCTGACAGTCGAGACTGCGGTGCTCGCCCCGGTCTGCGGGGCCTACATCATCTATCTCACCGCCACCGGTGCTTCGCACTTCGGCTCCGAGGACACCGGGCATCTGCTCATCATGCTGGCGCTCGGCCCGATCACCGCGATCCCGCTCATCCTCTTCGGCGCCGCCACCCGGCGGGTGCCGCTGTCGTGGGTGGGGCTCATGCAGTACGTCACCCCGACGATCCAGTTCATCCTCGGCATCACGGTGCTCGGCGAGCAGATGCCGCTGGCCCGCTGGATCGGGTTCATCATCATCTGGATCGCCGTCGTCATGCTCACCGTCGACATGCTGCGCGCCACCCAGGCTCAGCGGCGCCGTGAGATCCGCAAGGCCGACCGGCCCGAACCTCCTCTGCCGGCGGCAACTGGGACTCCGGATGTCTCAGCGGCTGGGGATGCGAGGGCTACCGAAGGTGTGGACGCGAATCGTCCGGAGGCAGACGAACCGCCGGCAGCCGGCCACCGCGCATAGGGCAGTCGCCTGCCGGGTGAGCCTCAGGCGACGCGGGAGACGACGGTGTCGGCGAACGCGGCGAGGCTGTCCTTGATCCAGCCGGCCGGCAGCGCTTCGAGGGCGCTGACCGCGGCATCGGACCAGCGGCGTGCTTCGGCGCGCGCCTCAGCGGTCACCGGGTGGGCGGCGAGCGCTGCACGGGCGGTCTCGAGTGCGTCATCGGAGGACAGGTCGGCGGCAAGCAGCTCGACGATGCGCTGCGCCTCAACGTCACCGGCTGCGGCAGCCCGGCGCAGGTAGAGCACCGGCAGGGTCGGCACGCCCTCGCGCAGGTCAGTGCCGGGCGTCTTGCCGGAGGTCTGCGCGTCGGAGGTCAGGTCGATGATGTCATCGGCGAGCTGGAAGGCCACACCGACGCGTTCGCCGTAGTCGCGCAGCACCGGCACGAGCTCGGCTGGGCCGCCGGAGGCGAGCAGCCCGAACTCACAGGAGCCTGCGATGAGCGAACCTGTCTTGTCAGCCAGCACCTTGAGGTAGTGCTCGATCGGGTCGTCACCGGGCTGGGGGCCGACGAATTCGTTGAGCTGGCCGAGGACGAGGCGTTCGAAGGTACGCGACTGCAGTTCGACGGCGGCGAGGCCGAGTTCGGCTGAGAGCAGCGAGGCGCGGGCGAAGAGCAGATCACCGGTGAGGATCGCCACCGAGTTGCCCCACACCTCGTGTGCGGCCTGCGCGCCACGGCGCACCGGGGCGTCGTCCATGACGTCGTCGTGGTAGAGGGTCGCGAGGTGGATGAGTTCGACGGCCGCGCTGGCCTTGACGACATCGCGGGTGCTGGAGTCGCCGTATTCGGCGGCGAGCAGCACGAGCATCGGCCGGACCCGTTTGCCGCCGGCGCGCAGCAGATGATGGGAGGTCTCGTTCGGCAGCTTGTCGGTCTGCGTGACGGCGATGTCGAGGAACTCCTCGACCTCATCCAGGCGCGCTGTCAGGGCAGCGCTGAGCTCGGATCCGGCGCCGGTGAAGGAGACCGGCGACAGCGGACCCGTCATGGGTGTCGAATGCTTCGTCATGTCCGTCCCCTCAGCCCTCAGTCGTTCGTCGTCGCCGGTGTCAGCCTCGTCAGCGCGGTGATGACATAGTCGTAGGCGTCCCGATCGGTGGTGGATCCGTCGTCGTAGAGGTTCGCCAGCAGCTTGACCACGAAGGTCATCACCAGTCTGCTACTCATACCGTACTTGATGCCGAGGCTCATGAGCTCGGGGCGTCCGATGAGCCCGGCGAACACCCGTCCGAGGGTGAAGTAGGAGCCGAAGCTCTCGCGCACGGCGGCCGGGTATTCGGCCAGGCGGTGCCGGCGGGCGGCCTCGGGATAGCGGGCGTAGGTGGAGATGACCTCGGCGGCGATGCGGGCGGCTTCCATGCCGTAGTCGATGCCTTCGCCGTTGAAGGGGTTGACCATTCCGCCGGCGTCGCCGATGAGCAGCATGCCGCGGTTGAAGTGCGGGGTGCGGTTGAAGGCCATCGGCAGGGCCGCTGAGCGCACCGGGGTCAGTTCGGTGGTCTCGTCGATGTCCCACTCGTGACCCATGGCTGCGATCCAGTCACGCAGCACCGCCCGGTAGTCGACCTGGCCGAAGGCCGGGGAGGTGTTGAGCATCCCGAGTCCGACGTTGACGGTGCCGTCGCCGAGCGGGAACAGCCAGCCGTAGCCGGGCATCACCTCGCCGCCGGTCGCCTGGCCCGAGGCGATGGTCTGGGTGGGTGCGGTGAGCTCGACCCAGCTTTCGATGTAGTCATCGTCATGGCGCGGGGAGGAATGGTAGGTGCGCACGGCCACGCCCATCGGGCGGTCGTTGCGCTTCTCGATGCCCAGGGAGACGGCCATGCGGGAGGACACGCCGTCGGCGGCGATGACGACCGGGGCGCGGAAGGTCAGCTCGGGGCCGGTCCTGCGGCCGCGCTCATCGGTGGCCCGGGCGGCGACCCCAGTGACCCAGCCGTCGGGGCCGAGGATCGGATGGGTGGCCATCGTGTTCTCGTGCAGGTGCGCGCCGCACGCGGCTGCGAAGCCGGCGAGGTCGGCGTCGAACTTCATGCGCGAACGGGTGAGCCCGTGATCGGGCATGCCCGGCACATCGGGCCAGTCGATCTCCAGGCGGTGGCCGGCGCCGATGAGCCGCAGCCCGCGGTTGGGGTGCCAGCCGTCCTCGGCCCGGGTCGGGATGCCGAGGCGCTGGGTTTCGCGCACCGCCCTGGGGGTGAGCGCGTCGCCGCAGATCTTGTCACGCGGGAAGGAGGCCTTCTCCAGAAGCGCGACGTCGAAGCCCGCCTGAGCGAGGTGGGCGGCTGCGGTCGAGCCAGCCGGTCCTGCACCGACGATGACGACATCGGCGTCGATGCGGGTCATGTCGTCGCGCTGCCAGCCGGGTTGGGTCCGGCGGCGGGTTTGAGGGCGTGGTGGATGGCGACGATGCCGCCGGTGAGGTTGCGGTACTTGACCTGGTCGTAGCCGGCAGCGAAGATCTGCCGGGCGAAGGTGTCCTGGTCCGGCCAGGCGCGGATCGACTCGGCGAGGTAGACGTAGGCATCGGGATTCGAGCTCACGGCCTTCGCCAGGGCCGGCAGCGCGGCCATGATGTACTCCTTGTACGCCACAGCGAACGGTGCGAACGTCGGGGTGGAGAACTCGGCGATGACAAGCCGGCCGCCGGGCTTGAGGACGCGCAGGATCTCAGTCAGGGAAGCGTCGACATCCTGGAAGTTGCGGATGCCGTAGGTGATCGTCACCGCATCGAAATGATCATCGGCGAACGGCAGGTCGAGGGCGTCGGCGTAGACGAACTCGATGTCCGGGTAGCGTTTCCTTCCGACAGCGAGCATACCCTCGGAGATGTCGCCTGCCACCACCTCGGCGCCGGCGCGCACATACGGAACGGACGAGGCGCCGGTCCCGGCGGCCAGGTCGAGGATCTTCTCACCCGGCTTGGGGTCGACCGCCTCGGTGTTGGCGATGCGCCACAGGCGTGAGATCCCGAAGGTCATGACGTCGTTGGTGAGGTCGTAGCGCTCGGCGACGTCGTCGAACATCGACGCGACGTCGGCGGCCTGTTTGTCCAGCTGGGCCCGGTTCATTGCCCTATCGTCTCAACTGAGCCGCCCGGGAGCCAATCGGGGCCCGGTGTCGTGGCGCGGACGGCTCGAGGTGCCTGCCGCCGGGTCCGGTGAGCACGTAGGATGGCATGACTATGGACAGGATCGATGTGAGCGACGACGACCCTGGGCTGCCGCGGTTCGCGGTGCGTTCATGGTTCATCGACGGCCTCAGCCCCCATGCCCCAGTGCCCTTCACCCACGGACTGCCGACGACGCCGCAGGAGTTCATCTCCCAGCTGCCGGCTGCAGGATTCTCGTGCTGGGTGCGGCACACCTCCGGGCTCGTCGGGTTCGGCCGGGCAGCCCGGCTGACCGCCACCGGCACCCGCCGGTTCGCTGACCTCGACCGGGCCTGGCAGCGGATCGTGGCGACCTCGACGATCGACGATCCGGTCGGCCTGCCGGGTTCGGGACTCATGTGCTTCTCAGCGGTGACGTTCTCCGCCCAGTCGCAGACCACCTCGGTCATCGACATCCCCCGCTATCTGCTCGGCCGTCGTGACGGGCGCGTGTGGCTGACCTCGATCGAACCGCTCGATGCTCACACAGCCGACCCGGCGGGCAACGGCGATGGCAGTGACGATGGGGAGCTCGTCCTCGCCCCGACCCCGATCCGCCGGCCGGTCGGCGCGGCCCGGAAACCCGGTCACACGACCGGGTCGGACTACCTCGACATCGTCGCCCAGGCGAGCGCGCTCATGCGGGAGCAGACCGGTGCGCAGGCGCTGAAGAAGGTCGTGCTCGCCCGCGATGAGCTCATCGAGACTCCTGATGAGATCGATGTGCGCGCCCTGCTGGCGGCACTTAATACCGCCTATCCGGGCTGCTGGACCTTCGATGTCGCAGGCCTCATCGGTGCGACCCCCGAGCTGCTCGTCGGCGTCGAGGACGGCCGGGTCACCACCCGGGTGCTCGCCGGCACCTACCGGGTCGAGGACGATCCGCGCGCCGAACTCGCCGCCGCCCGCAAGCTGCTGGGCAAGGCGAAGGATCAGGAGGAGCACCGCTATGCGATCGAGTCGATCGTCGCGCCGCTGGCCCGCCTGACCGATCAGCTGCATGTCGATGCGGAGCCGCACCTGCTGCAGCTGGCCAATGTCATCCACCTGGCCTCCGACGCCTCGGGCACGCTCACGGTGCGCGACGGGCAGATGCCGACTGCACTGGCCGTCGCCGAGGCGGTCCATCCGACTGCTGCGATCGGCGGGGTGCCGACGCCGCTGGCTGCCGCGACGATCGCCGAGTACGAGCACACCGACCGGGGCCGGTTCTCCGGGCCGGTGGGCTGGATGGACTCAGCCGGCAACGGGCAGTTCGGCATCGCCCTGCGGTGCGGTCAATTCGAGGCCCGCAACCGCATCCGGCTCTTCGCTGGGGCTGGGATCATGCCCGATTCCGATCCGCTGGCCGAACTGGTCGAGACCGGTGCGAAGTTCGCGCCGATGCGCACCGCCCTCGGCATCGACCCGCAGGCCGCGATCGCCGAGGAGCGTGCGGCGGCCATGCCGACGGATGCAGCACCTACGGCTGCCGTGCGGGAGGACAGTCATGCGTAGGTCGGGGTATCTGGCGATCTTCGCAGGTGCGGTCATCGTCGCGTTCAGTGCGCTCATCAGCTTGCTGCTCGGGTTCTTCGGCGACGGGGTGCCGGCTGGTCAGGAGTTCGTCCTCACCGTCGCGGCCGTGCTCATCGCCACCGGCTTCGGCCTGCAGGTGGCGAGCACGGTCGCCGGATCCTTCGATGACGGCACCGGCGACCATGACGGCGATGCCGAGCACGACGTCACCTCCGGCGGCACCCGGCACGACGATTCGCGCCGCGAGTTCACCGACTCAGCCGAGAACCCGGCCACCGGACTCGGCCAGGTCGCCAACATCGTCGTCTACGCCGGGGCCGGGACGTTCCTCATCGGCTACGTCACCGACCTCTTCGCCCCATCCGACGGCGGGGCGACCACCGCCGCGGTCATCATGCTCGCAGCCGGCGTCATCCTCATCGCCGGAGTCGCGCTCACTCTCATCGCCGCTTCTCGCAGGCGGACCGAGCGCCGCCGCGGCAGCGCCTGAACCCAGCGGCTGACCGCAGAATCAGCGCACCGCGGGACTCACGACCGGTGGCAGCGGCACCTCGATGATGCCCGGCTCACCGGCCGCAAGCACCTCAGCGAGCTCAGCAGGACTGCCGGCCCGCGTGTACGGCCAGCCGTAGCCAGCAGCCAGGTCGGCGAAGTCCCGGCCGTGCGCGGTGGCGAAGAAGCGCTGGAAGTACGGCACGAGGTGATCCTGACCGTGTTCGAGTCCGGCGAAGATCTGCCCGCCGTCATCATTGAGCACGATGATCTGCAGTGCTGGCAGCTCTTCGCCGGCTTCGCGCAGCAGCCCGCCGATCTCATGCAGCATCGCCAGGTCCCCGATGATGAGCCGCACCGGCACGGTCGAGTCAAGAGCCCGGGAGAACCCGGTGGCTGTCGAGATGAGCCCATCGATGCCGGCCAGTCCGCGCGAGGCATGCACATGCGCGCGCTTCTCGACCGGTACAGCGTGGATGGTCTCGGCGATGACGCGGATGGCCGAGGAGCTGGCTGCATAGACATGCGGGCGCACATCGCCCGCGGCGGTGAGCGCCGCCTGCACGATCTCCGCCCGCCTGCCGCCGGTTCCGGTGAGCTTCCGGCCAGCCTCGCTCCAGCGGCCCAACCAGCTGCCCACACCAGCAGGACGTTCGGCGTTGCACCCGGCCTCGCGTTCAGCATCCAGTGCTGCGGCGAGACCCACCTCGGCGCCGGCGGGGATGCGGATGATCTGCCGGTCGGAGGCCAGCAGTTTCGCATCGGGCCTGAACAGAGTCGGCTTGCCGATGACCACGACCCGCCGGCAGGCGTCGAGGAGCTCTGAGTGCGCCTCGAGGACCTGCGGGTGGGCCGGCACCGCGGCGCTGGAGTCGACGAGCGGACAGGAGGGTTCGGCCAGGATCGGCACACCGGTGGCTTCCAATGCTGCGGCGACACCTGCAAGCGGGAAGCCGTGGACATCCCCGCCGAGCACGATCGTCTCCCCGGCCGCGGCAGTCAGCGCTTCGGCAGCGGCGGTGATCTGCGCGGTCTCCACCGCCTCGGGCGCGGGGACCGGCGGGCACGTGAGCTCTGCTGCCCAGTCGTCTGCCGCCTCGACGGCGGTGGGCACGAGCGGGACGTCGAACTGGACGTTGATCTGCACCGGTCCCGGCTGCCCACCCGGCCCGGCACCGCAGGCCGCTGCCAGGCAGCGCCCGGCGATCGCCTCGGCATCAGCGGCGCCGGCGGGGATATCGCAGCCGGTGAGCGCCTCCGGCAGCATCGTCGCCTGAGCATCGAGAGTCTGATTGGCGCCGGTACCGCGCAGCCGGGCCGGCCGGTCGGCGGTGAGCGCGATGAGCGGCAGGTGGGCGTAGGCGGCTTCGGCGAACGCCGGGTGGAGGTTCGCGACCGCCGAACCCGAGGTGGTGACGACGGCGACCGGGCGGGGGTGCCCTGCGATCCGGTGGCCTTTGGCCAGGCCGAGGGCGAGGAACGCTGCCGAGCGCTCGTCGATGCGCACGAACGTGTCGATCCGGCCGGCCGCGGCTGCCTGCGCGAGCGCATAGGTCAGGGGTGCTGACCGGGAGCCGGGGCAGATGACGACATCGCGCACCCCAGCGGCGGTCAGGGCGCGGACGACGGCGCGGGCCACCGCGGTCGAGGGCTGCAGCTGCTGATCAGGAGAGGTGTTCATCACCTCGATTCAACCACGCCCTCCCGAAAGCTGTTCCTGCTCCGGTGGCAGCGTGCCGGGCGCTCTGCGGGACAGCTTAGAATGTGCTCATGACCTACCCGCCGCATCCCTATCTGCTGCGCTCTGAGCCTGAGGAGCCCACGACGCAGCGCACGGACAGGCGGCGGATCCTGCAGCTGCTCGCCGGGATCGTCCTGTTCATCCTCACGAGCGTCGTGCTGCTCACCGTCGACTGGGCGCTGCTGAACCTTTCCGGCCGCCCGATCGAGATCACCGATCCGGGCACCATCGCGCGTCCCGGCTGGATCGGCGTCAGCAGCGCCTGCGCGGCCGCCGCCGTTGGGCTGCTGCTCTACCGGCTCATCGTCGGCTGGATCGGCGGTGATCCGGGTCAGGGGCTGCGCGGCGGTTCGAAGACCATCGAGTTCCTCTTCGGCATCACCGTCGGTGTCGCGGTCATCCTCGCAGCGATCGGCATCATCGCGCTGCTCGGCGGCTACCGGATCACCGGCATCCAGCTCAGTGACGGGATCCTCATCGGCCTGGCCAGCGGGATCAGCGCCGGTGTCATCGAGGAGATCGTCTTCCGCGGGATCCTGCTGCGGATCCTCGATGCGTGGTTCGGCTCATGGGCAGCACTCATCATCTCCTCAGCGCTGTTCGGTGCCGCGCATCTGGGCAATCCCGGCTCGAGCTGGTGGGGTGCGACCGCGATCGCTGTGGAGGCCGGTCTGCTGCTGGGCGGGGCCTATCTGCTCACCCGCCGGCTGTGGCTGCCGATCGGCATCCACGCCACGTGGAACTTCCTCTCCGGTGGCATCTTCAGCTCCCCGGTCTCCGGCGTCGGTTCCGGGGACGGTCTGTTCGCTGCGACATTCTCCGGGCCGGACTGGCTGACCGGCGGGGACCTCGGCATGGAGGGATCGGTCATCACCGTCATGGTGTGCTCGCTGGCCAGCCTGGCGATGCTCTTCCTCGCCCACCGGCAGGGCCAGCTGCTGCCGAGCGTGCGCACCGAGCGCCGCCGGGCAGCCAATCCCCAGCACTGAGTCGCACGCCCGTCTCCTCCCGTTCACCCACACGTCCTATCGTGAGCGGTGAGACCCCGTGTCGCGCCCACCTCTGCCGAGCCCTGCGAGGACGTTTATGATCCAGCGACGTCACATCATGCTCTCCGTCGGCGCGCGCGCCGTGCGCGCCCTGACCGCTGCCCGCAACCGGGCCGGCGAGTTCCCCGGCCGCAACCAGACGCTCACCTTCCTCGGCCCTGAGCCCACCGGTGAGGACGCCGCCCGCTTCCATGTGCGGGAGAAGCGCAAGCTCTCCCGCCGGCTGCGCGAGTTCTTCGTCTACTCCCCCGCCCTGTCGCGCACTGTCGGGCTGCGGGTGCTGCTGCCGGGCACCCCGAGCGAGGTCGCCGACGTCATCTACCTCTTCCACGGCTCCGGCGATGACTTCCGCTCCTGGACCGACCTCGGGGCTGCTGAGCGGATCACCGCTGAGAGCCCGTATCTCGTCGTCATGCCCGATGCCGGGGCGGCGAGCTACTCGACGCATGCCTTCGGCGATACGCTGCTCGACTGGCCGAAGTTCCACACCGGGGAGCTCGTCGACTTCGTCACCGGCCGCTATTCCGTCAACGCCGAACGCGGCGGCCAGATCCTGGCCGGCCTGTCGATGGGCGGATATGCGGCGATGAAGTACGCCGCCTGGCATCCCGACCGCTACTGCGCGGCCGCCGCATTCTCCTCCCCGCTCGACCCGCTGGCCGCCGTGCCGCTCATGGACATCATCTCGCTGCGCGAGGGCGGCGAACCGCGTTCGCTGTTCGGCGATCCGCGCCGCGATAAGGCCGAATGGCTGGCCAACTCCCCGCTGCACCTGGCGGAGAACCTCGCCGCCACCGATCTGTGGTTCACCGCCGGCTCCGGCGACCCGGACCCCGAGGAGGCCGAGGAGCACGTCGACGTGCTGGAGGCCAGCGTCAGCCACCACGGTGAGTCCTTCCACCGGCGGCTGAGCGAGCTGGGCATCAGGCACATGTGGACGCCGCGCGCCACCGGGCTGCACAACTGGTTCGCCTGGCAGCGCGAACTCGGCGAGTGGCTCACTGCGCTGCCGCAGCGGCTGACCGCTCAGGCTGCCGCCGGCCGCCGTTCCCGAGGTGGTGGGCAGGTCTCCGATGGCGCAGCGTTCACCTTCATCACCGGTCTGCCGGTGTTCTCGGTGCACGGCTGGGAGGTCTCGATCTCCCGCCGGCGCGCGCAGCTGGTGACCTTCGGGCAGGTGACGACTGCCGGGTTCACCCTCAACGGGGCGGGCACGTTCCGCATCCGCACTCCTGCGCTGTACCACCCGGGTGAGATGTATGAGCTGCGGATCTCCTCGCCGCTGTCGGAGTCAGTCTCGACGCTGCGCGCCGATGCGCAGGGCCGGCTCGACTTCACCGGCCGGATGGCCGGTGCGCTGCACGACCCGATCGTGCCCGGCCGGCGCACCCGCCACTACCGCACCTGGGGCCAGGACGAGATCACCCATGTGACAATCGCACCCTGCGAACCGGTGCCGGCCGCATCCACGACCCGGAAGCGTCACCGCGGGGACGCCGCCGAGAAACTCTGACCTCCGCACCCGGGTGAGGGATCCCGGTGGCAGCCCTGGTGATGGTTACGGGTGCAGCAGCCAGTGCGCGCGGACCGGACGGTAGCCGCGCCGGATCCACAAAGGCCCTGAGAGCGGATTCTGTGCCGCGTAGCCGATGAGCAGCGTGTCGACGCCCTGTGCCCGGGCGTGGGCTTCTCCGGCGGCGAGCATCCGGCTGGCCAGCCCGGTGCCGCGCAGGTGCGGTTCGGTCCAGGCGAAGCCGACATAGGCGCTGGCACCCACGGTGAGGCCGGCGGCCCACGCTGATTCCTCGGGTGGGGTGATGGTGAGGTAGGCGTCGATGGTGCCCGGCTCCTGGCCGCGCACGATCGCCGACCAGCCGGGACCGGCGGCGATCGCCTCGCGCGCATACTGGCGCATGGCTTCCTCGGTGCTCTCCCGCATGAGCTTGGACATGAACGCGGCATCGAATGCCTGCAGCTTCACCATCCCCGCCGTCAGCGCGTCCTCATCAGCCTCCTCCGGCGCAGCGAACGGCACATCCCCAGCCGGCACCTCGGGTGCGTCGCGGTCGAGAACCCGCAGTCCGTCCATGGAGTCGAGGCGGAAGCCGGTGGCCGCCAGCGCCTGGGCGATGGCCGCCTCGCGGGCGGGGATCGAGACGCGGATCGACCGGTCTTCGTCGTCGATCGTCTCCCCGTCACCGAACCTGCTGCCGGCCCCGCGGGCCGTATCGGCATCCCGGGCCCGCGCCTCTGCGACGGCAGCGGCGAGCACCGCGGCGATTCCGGCGGCATCGGCATCGGTGCCGACGCGCAGCTGGATGGTGTGCGCCACTCGGGTGCCCCACACGGCAGCCGGGGTGTCGGGACCGGAGACATGGGTGCGCACGACGGCCAGAGCGGCCGGCGATTCGGGCACGGCAGCAGCCGGATCGGCACCGACGACCGCATCCCCAGGCTCAAGCTGCGGGACCTCCAGGGGCGCCCAGGCCGGGTCGAGGGCGGCCAGTCGGGCGGTCTGCTCAGTGGTGAGCCGGGCGAGCGCGGCGTGGGGTGCGGGATCGAAGACGGTGTCCATGCAGCGATCCTAGGCGCGCGGCAGGTTGCGCATATGCCGTGTGGTGCATGCCGGTGCCCGATAGGCTGGGGGAATGCGAACCCGTCGTGCTGTCACTGCCTGCGCTGCTGTTTCCCTGCTCCTG
This sequence comes from Brevibacterium luteolum, assembly GCF_025147615.1. Taxonomy (NCBI): domain Bacteria; kingdom Bacillati; phylum Actinomycetota; class Actinomycetes; order Micrococcales; family Brevibacteriaceae; genus Brevibacterium; species Brevibacterium luteolum. Next base: position 48,396 of record NZ_JALXPM010000001.1, read on the forward strand.
CTCGCCGGCTGCGGTGCCGGTGGCGATGAGCAGCTGGAGTCGGATGCGATCTCGGAGAGGATCGACCAGGTGAGCTTCGATGGTGAGGCGTTCACCGCGCACGGCAATGAGACGGTGCCCAGTGAGGAGGAGATCGGGTTCATCTCCGAGGAGATCGCGGACTCTGCGTGTGCCGACGCGCTGACGGCGGTGCAGCGTGAGCAGGTGCAGATGCATGAGCACTTCTCCCACGGTGAGCATCCGCGCGCTGATCTCGATGCGACCAGCTACCCCGATGCCGACGCCGCCGAGGCGGGCATTGAGCAGGTGCGTGCCTATGTCGAGTCGTGTGCCAGCTATGAGCGCACGAGCGGTGGGGAGACCTATGCGTCCTCGACGCTCACGCCCTTCGACGTCGAGGTCGACGGTGCTGATGCGGCGCTGGGCTATGCGGAGAAGCAGGCGGACGGGTTCGTGTTCCTCTACGTCTACGCCCAGGCCGGCAACACGCTGGTGTCTGCGTATGGGGCACCGGATTCGCCGGCGCCGATCGATGATGAGGCCTACCGGGCCGATCTGCAGGCGATCGCCGGTGAGGCCCTCGGCGTCTTCGGCTGAGGGCTCAGGCTAGGCGGCGCAGCTCGGACAGGCAGTCGCGCACCCGGGCGTCCCACCAGGCGCAGGTCTCGGCGTCTGCGGTGTGGGCGGCGAGCAGGCCTGGGTCAGGGTGCGTGCGGGCCGCGGGCAGGACTGCGGCAGTGCCCGGATCGTCAGGGCCGTGTGTGCCGGAGTCGCTGATGATGTCTTCGGTGAACAGCGCCCCAGTGCCCAGCCCGCAGGCCGGCGGGCCGGCGAAGATCGCCTCTGCAGCGGAGTCGACCGGCAGGCTGGCGGCCAGCAGCGCACCTGCCCGCAGCCCGATGCCGGTCTCCAGAGCTGATGACACGACAGCGGGCAGCCCGCATCCGGTGACGACGTCTGCGGCATGCTGGGCGCCGCCGAGCGGCTGGGCCTTGACGATGATGACATCAGCCGCCCCGAGAGCTGCGACCCGGTAGGGGTCATCGGCCTTGCGGATCGACTCATCGGCAGCGATGCGGATAGGCAGCCCGCGGGCGGCGATCCACTCCCGCAGCCGGGCGAGATCCTCGACCGCGGCGACGGGCTGCTCGATGTACTCCAGCCAGTCGCCCACCTCAGGCAGCTCGGCGACGGCGGCACACAGCTGCTGGGCGTCGGCGAGCGGGTAGCCGGCGTTGGCGTCGAAGCGCAGCCGGGCTGCCGGAGCGTGGGCGCGCACGGCCCGGATGCGCGCGAGATCCGTGTTCAGGCTCGCGATCCCATCTGCTGCGATCTTGATCTTGAACGTTCCCGCACCCGGATAGCGGGTGATGAGACCCGGCACCGCCTCTGGCGGGCAGTCGGGGATGGTGCCGTTGAGCGGCACGGCATCGCGCAGGGGTTCTTGAGCCGGCCGGTGACCGAACTCGAGCGCACCTGCCAGCCAGCGTGCCGCCTCGGGCGCGGCGTATTCGACGAACGGTGAGAACTCCGACCAGCCGGCAGGCCCCTGGAAGATGAGGGCCTGCCGGGAGGTGATGCCGCGGAAGCGGGTGATCATCGGCAGCTCGACGACGCGGCGCTCAGGCAGCAGTTCATCGAGGTCGTCGGTGCCGGTGACGAGGTCGGCCAGCCAGTCTGGGATCATGCCTCCACACTACGCCGCGCACCGGCACCTGCGACGGGCCCAAGCGTTAGGGTTAGGGCATGTCTGTCTCTGAGATCTTCGACCCCAGCCGTTGGCGCGCGGTCTCCGGCTTCGACTTCACCGACATCACCTACCACCGGGCCATCGACGCCGAGGGCGCCGACATCGGCTGTGTGCGCATCGCCTTCGACCGGCCCGAGGTGCGCAACGCGTTCCGCCCGCACACCGTCGATGAGCTCTACCGCGCCCTCGACCACGCCCGGCAGACCCCCGACGTCGGCTGTGTGCTGCTGACCGGCAACGGACCGAGCGAGAAGGACGGCGGCTGGGCGTTCTGCTCCGGTGGCGACCAGCGCATCCGCGGACGCTCCGGCTACCAGTACGCCGCTGGCGAGACCGCCGAGACCGTCGACCCGGCGCGCGCCGGGCGCCTGCACATCCTCGAAGTCCAGCGGCTCATCCGCACGATGCCCAAGATCGTCATCGCCGTCGTTCCCGGCTGGGCGGCAGGCGGCGGCCACAGCCTGCACGTCGTGTGCGATATGACGATCGCCTCGCGTGAGCATGCGAAGTTCAAGCAGACCGACGCCGACGTCGGCTCCTATGATGCCGGCTACGGTTCGGCGTATCTGGCGAAGATGGTCGGGCAGAAGCGGGCCCGGGAGATCTTCTTCCTCGGCCGCACCTACTCCGCCCAGGAGATGGCCGAGATGGGCGCGGTCAACGAGGTCGTCGACCATGCCGAGCTCGAAACCGCGGCCCTGACGATGGCCAGCGAGATCCTCGGCAAGTCCCCGAACGCCCAGCGGATGCTGAAGTTCGCCTTCAACCTCGTCGACGACGGTCTCGTCGGCCAGCAGGTCTTCGCCGGTGAGGCCACCCGCCTCGGCTATATGACCGATGAGGCCGTCGAGGGCCGGGATGCGTTCTTGGAGAAGCGCGACCCGGACTGGTCGCCGTTCCCCTGGTACTACTGAGCCGGTGAGGGCCCGCTCGATGGACCACACCGAACTCGCCGAACTGCTGCGCCGGGCACTCGCCGGCGCACACACCGTCGTGCTGCCGCCCACCCGCGACGGGCAGATCACCGTCGTCGACCCGCACCACTACGACGACGCCGGCACCGGCCGCCGGCCCCCGGCCCTCGTCGTCCACACCTCGGGCACCACTGGACCGGCCAAGGGAGTGGCGCTTTCTGCTCAGGCACTCACCGCCTCGGCGCGGGCGACCGAGGGAATCCTCGGCGGGCCCGGCCGCTGGTACCTGGCGCTGCCGGTCAACCACATCGCCGGCACGCAGGTGGTGCTGCGCTCGCTGCAGGCCCAGACGGTGCCCTTCGCCGCGCGCGGGCCGTTCACCGCGCAGTCCTTCAGCGCCGATGTCATGGCGCTGCAGGAGGCGGCCCTGCACATGATCGCCTCATCCGGCCCGCCCGGACCGCTCTACACCGCGCTCGTGCCCACCCAGCTCACCCGCATCATGGCCGATCCGGTCGCCGCTGAGCTCGCGCGCTCCTTCGACGCGATCCTGCTCGGCGGGGCGGCGATCTCCCCCAGCCTGCTCGCCCGCGCCGCATCAGCCGGCCTGAACATCGTGCGCACCTACGGGATGAGCGAGACCTGCGGGGGCTGCGTCTACGACGGGGTCCCCTTCGCAGACGTCGACATCAGCATCGACGACACCGGCCGGGTGGTGCTGGCCGGCGATGTGCTCGCCGACGGCTATGTCGATGTCACCGGCGGTCGGCTGCGCGCACTCCCCGATCCCTGGACCGGCAGTGGGTTCACCACCGGTGAGGACGGGACCCGCCGGTTCGTCACCAGTGATCTGGGGACGATCACCGACGGTGTGCTGAGCGTCCTCGGCCGGGCCGATGACGTCGTCATCTCCGGTGGGGAGAACATCAGCCCGCTGGCCGTCGAGAACACACTGCTCGTCGCCCTCGAACCGGCAGGGGTGCGCGAGGTGCTCGTCACCGGGGTGCCGGATGCCGAATGGGGTGAGGTGCTCGCCTGCGCGATCGTCACTGACCGCCCCGGCACGACTGACGGCGACCCCGTCGCCGCCGCACGGTCACTCGCCGACCGGCTCACAGCCGCGGTGCCGGACCAGCCGAGCCTGCACCGTCCGGTCTATGCGGTCGAACTTGATGCGCTGCCGGCGACCGGTCTGGGCAAACCGGACAGGCGTGCCCTGCGCCGCCAGCTGGTTGAGCGTCTCGGACTGGCCGAGCGCACCTGACTGCAACCGAGTTGTGATGCGCCGCATTGGGAAACGGCCTGACGCAGTGGCAGACTAGACTGGTCTGCGGCCAGCGAAACTGCTGGCCAGCGCACTGACCATGGCATGATCTGACTGACATTGAGGACGTCGATGGCAACCTTCCAGCAGTGGGTCGAGGGAGCTCGGCTGCGCACCCTGCCGCTGGCTGTCGCCCCCGTGCTGCTGGGGACCGGAGCCGCGCTCGGTGTGCTCGGCGGTCTGTCGGCCCTCGTCATCGGCAGCATGCTCGACGACCCGGACCCTGATGTCTCACTGTCGTTCCTGCTGCTGAAGGCGGCGCTCGCACTCATCGTGTCCCTGGCCCTGCAGATCGGGTCGAACTACGCCAATGACTACTCCGACGGCGTGCGCGGCACCGACGACGTGCGAGTCGGACCACTGCGGCTGACCGCCTCCGGGGCAGCTGCGCCCGAGGCGGTGAAGCGGGCGGCATTCATCAGCTTCGGCGTCGCTGTGGCCGCCGGTGCGATCCTCGTCATCATCTCCCAGGCGTGGTGGCTGATCCCGGTCGGTGCCGCCGCGATCTGGGCGGCCTGGTTCTACACCGGCGGTTCGAAGCCGTACGGCTACCGGGCGATGGGCGAGCTGTTCGTCTTCATCTTCTTCGGCCTCGTCGCCACGCTCGGGACGACCTATGCGCTCGTCTCAACGATCTCAGCGGCCGCGATCGCCGGTGCGGTCGCGATCGGGCTGTTCGCCTGCGCGGTGCTCATGGTCAACAACCTGCGCGACATCCCCACCGACCGGCAGGCCGACAAACTGACTTTGGCGGTGCTGCTGGGTGAGAAGCGGGCGCGGCTGGCCTACACGCTGCTCGTGTTCATCCCGTATGCGCTGCTGCTCGTACCGATTCTCACCGGACATCCGGCTGCGGTGCTCGCGGCGCTGTCGCTGGTGCTCACGATCTCACCCCTGCAGGTGGTGCTCTCCGGTTCGGAGGGCACAGCACTCATCCCGCCGATCAAGCACACGGGGCTCGCGGCTCTGGCCTATGCGGCGCTGCTGGCGCTCGGCCTGGCACTGTAGGCGTGCAGACGGATGTTGGGCCAGCAGACGTCAGCGGTCAGGATCTCTGCGGTCGAGTTCCCGGTCCTCCAGGTCCTCGTCGCTGCCCTTCTTCACGGTGCGCGCCTTGACCTTCCCGCTGCGGGCCCGGCGGCGCTCCTGCCAGGCGATGAGCGAACCGGTCGCCGAATCGCGCAGCGGCCTGAGCGCCAGATAGCTGATGAGGGCGGAGATGATGATCGCCGCGATCGTCGAGATGAGGCCGGGGCCCGCGATCCACCAGACGACGACGATCGTGCCCATGAGCACAGCGAGGCGGGCAAGCAGGTACATCAGATAGTCACGCATGATGCCCACCAGTGTACCGGTGCCGGCGGTCCGTCCGAACGCGGGAGGCGCACCTGAGTCCGCGCTGAGAGGCCGCATCTGAGATGCTCAATCGTTTCCGTCCGCCTGCGCCGATCGACTATCCTGATAGGCAATATGACAAGGATTCTGGTAGCCGCCGCACTGATTCTCGTCGCTGTCACGCTGTACAGCTTCTTCGACTGCGTCGTCCGCGACCGCGCCCACATTCGAGTCCTGCCCAAATGGGGCTGGCTGCTCGTCATCCTCTTCGTCCCGGTCTTCGGGCTGCTGCTGTGGTTCCTGTTCGGCCGCTCCAGCTTCGGCCGGCGCCGCTCGGCCGGCCCGGTGGCCCCGGATGATGATCCCGACTACCTGCAGAAGATCGCCGATGAGGTCGAACAGGCCGAGCGCCGCAAGCGCCGCGAGGAGTTCGAGCGCCGCCGCAGGTCCACCGGCAGCACTGCCGCGGCGCACGGCACCCAGGCCCAGTCGGAGGAGGACGTCGACGCACCCGCCACGCCCCAACCCTTTGACGAACCGGCAGCCGAGCCGGAGGCCCCGGAAGAGGAGCTGAGCCCGCACGAGCAGTTCGAGCGCTGGCTGGCCGAACGCGAACGCGAGGAGCGCGCCGCCGGCGAAACCCCGGACGATCACCCGGAGAGCGGCGAGAACGGCGCCAACTCCGCCAACGGCCGCTCATCATAAGCAGACAGAAGAATGATCCGCAGGACCGTGGGGTCCTGCGGATCATTGCATTCAGCTCACGCCACGGCCGATCACAGCCCGGAGTAGGAGTGCAGGCCGTCGAAGTAGACGTTGACGATGGCGAAGTTGAAGATGAGGCTGGAGAAGCCGACGATGTTGAGCACGGCCACCTGGGTGGCTGACCAGCCGCGGGTCGCGCGTGCGTGGAGGTAGGCGGCGTAGACGACCCAGACGACGAATGACCAGATCTCCTTGGCGTCCCAGCCCCACGGGCGGCCCCAGGCGACCTCAGCCCAGATCGCGCCGGCGATGACGGTGAACGTCCAGGTGACGAATCCGACGGCGGCGATCCGGTAGGACAGCTGCTCGACGGCCTCGCTGGCCGGCACCCGGTTGAACATGCGCGCAAGCCCGGTGACGGTGTCCTTCTTCTCGGTGCGGGCCTTGAGGATCTGGAAGATCGCGAGGATCGCCGAGACGCTCAGCAGTGCGGTCGAGAGGATCGCGATCGGCACGTGGATCCAGATCCAGTACGACTGCAGCGCCGGCACGAGCTGCGCGGCCGGGGTGTAGAAGACGGTGATGCACAGGCCCAGGGTGACGAGCGCGCCGCCGGCGACGAAGGTGCCGAGGTAGCGGATGTCGGCGAAGTACAGCACAACGATGTAGACGAGCACAGCGAGTGCGGAGGCGGTGAGCGCGTACTCCATCATGTTGCCCCACGGCACGCGGGTGACCGAGAGCGCGCGGGTGAGCACGGCGGCCACGTGCAGGCCGGTCGCGAGCACCGTCAGTGCGGTCGCCATGCGGGCGGCGGTGCGGCGTCCGGCCGTTCCCGAGGCGCCGGTCGCCTTCTCCTCGGGCCCGCCGGTCTCAGCGTCTGCTGCCCCTGCATCAGCAGTCTCGGCGTCGTCCTCGCGGTCGAGGACGGCGACGGAGGAGTTGCGTGTGGTGCGCACCGGTGCTGAGGCCTTCGCGCTCGTCTTCGCACCGGCCCTGCGGGCGGTGGCCTTCTTCCCGCTGCTGGCCAGGGTGCGGCCGGCGAACAGGTCGCTGGAGTAGAGGAGGAAGGCGATCGCGTACACGGCCATCGCCGAGTAGATCAGGAGATTCGACCACGTCGCAAGCGTGACGTTGACGTCCATGGAGGTCATGCCTTTCGACTGGGTGAGTTGTTCAATTCTACTGCAAGGCTCTCGGCCGCCTGCACCACGCGCGGGTCCTCTCCGCGGGCAAGCGAGGCGACCTCGGTGGCCACCCCGTCGCCGGTGTCGGCGGCGCGGACCCACATGCGCCGGCGCGGCACGAACAGGGAGAGCCCGAGGCCGGCGAGCAGGAAGATCGTGAAACCGAGCATGATCCCCTGCGTGGGGTCATGCCGGATGTCGAGAGCGACGTAGCGTTTGATCTCTTCGAGTTCGACGCTGCCGAGCCCATCGGGCAGCTCGGCGGTCTCCCCGGGCTTGAGGTACAGCTGCAGCGGCTGCCCGTCGGGCCCGGCGAGCTGGTCGAGGTTGTCGGTGTCGAGCTCGTAGACCGACTGGGCGATCCCGGCATCGAGGCCGAGGTCGCCGGCGAAGACGTTCATCACGAGGTAAGGGTTGCGCAGCTCAGCGAACTGGGAGACGAGCTCGCCCTTTTCGTTCTGTGAGGCGGTCGGCAGCAGGATGCCGACGAAGCCGAGCTGGTCGGGGCTGGCATCGGGGACCTTGACGACGCCGCGGGAGGTGTAGACGCCGTCCTGCGGCAGGAACACGACCGGCCCGGAGTAGGTGACGTTGCCTTCACCGTCGCGCACGGTGATGACCGGGGCGTAACCGTTGCCGGTGAGGTAGACCCGGGAGCCGTCGATGCGGATCGGTTCGTTGACCCGCAGACTGTGGTCGGTGTCCTGGCCGTGCTGGATGGTGGTGACGTCGGCGTTGAACGCGCGCGGCTGGCCGAACTGGTTACCGGCGGCGGCGTCGTCGAAGCTGGCGTCGAACTTATTCAGCCGCAGCCGGTAGTCGTCGAGCCTATCGGCGGAGAAGTAGGAGCCGGGTTCGAAGGAGTCGTAGGAGACCAGCGAGTTGGTGAAGGTCTCACCTTCGACGAGGATCCGCTGGCCGGAATACCCGATGAGCGCGCCGACCGCCATCGTGACGGTGACGCCGAGCAGGCAGATGTGGAAGAGCAGGTTGCCGGTCTCGCGCAGGTAGCCGCGCTCGGCTGAGACTGCGTCGCCGCGCCGGATGGTGCGGTAGCCGAGCTTCTTCAGCCGCGCCTCGGCGGCGGTGAGCATGTCCTCGGCCGTGCCCGAGGCGGTGAAGGCCTGGTAGCCGGGCATCCGGGACAGCCGACGCGGCGCCGGTGGCGGGGCTTGGCGCATCGCCTTGTAGTGCTGCTTGCTGCGCGGCAGCACACAGCCGACGAGCGAGACCATGAGCAGGATGTAGATCGCGGCAAACCACACGGAGGCGTAGACGTCGAAGAGCTGCACGGCGTCGAGGAACGGGCCGATCCGCGGGTTGTCCTCGATGTACTGGGTGACCTGGGCGGGGTCCTGGATGCGCTGGGGCAGCAGGGATCCGGGGATCGAGGCCAGGGCGAGGATGAGCAGCAGGATGAGTGCGGTGCGCATCGTCGTCAGCTGCCGCCAGGCCCAGCGCAGCATGCCGAGTGCGCCGATGTCGGGCGGGGCGGGTTTCGCGGTCTTCGTACTCATATCCTCGTCAAGTGTGGCAGATGGTCGGGCCGGTCAGATCAGCAGGTCGAAGTCGCCGATGGTGCCCTGCAGCTGCTGGATCCAGGCGTTCCACACCCCGGTGACGAGCAGCAGGCCGAGCAGGATGAGCATGATCCCGCCGATGCGCACGATCGTCTGCTGGTGCTCGCGCACCCAGGCCAGCCGGCCGGCGCCGCGGTGGAGCAGGAAGGCGACGATGAGGAACGGGATGCCGAGGCCGAGGCAGTAGACGAAGGTCAGCAGCGTGCCGCGCCACACCTGCCCTTCAGCACCGAATCCGGTGGACAGGGCGAGCACAGCGGCCAGGGTCGGGCCGATGCACGGCGCCCAGCCGAGCGCGAAGGTCGCCCCGAGCACGGGTGCGCCCCACAGCCCGGCCTTGGGCTTCTTCTGAAGCCGGCGGTCGCGCTGCAGCCAGCCGAAGCCGCCCATGAATACGATGCCGGCGATGATGACGACGGCACCCATGATCCGGGTGAGCAGGCCGATCCACTCCCCCGCTGCAGCGCCGAGCCCGGAGAAGGCGGTGCCGAGGGCGACGAAGACGACGGCGAAGCCGAGGACGAAGAGGGCGACTCCTCCGAGCACCGTGGAGGTGCGCTTGTCCTCGATCGAGGTGCCGGTCAGCCCGGTGACGTACCCGATGTAGCCGGGCACGAGCGGCAGCACGCACGGGGAGGCGAAGGACACCGCGCCGGCGAGCGCGGCGACGAGCATCGCGATGAGCAGCGGCCCGTCGAGGATCGTCTGGGCGAAGGTGTTGCCGATATCGGTCATTCGCCGAGCACGTCTTCGATCATCCCGGTGAGCGTCGAGGCGTCGACGGCGCCGACAGCGCGGGCAGCGGCCCGGCCCTCGGTGTCGAGGATGACGGTCGACGGGGTGGCCTGCGGCGGCAGGATGTCCGAGAGCAGGGCGACCATCGCACCGTCGGTGTCGAGCATGTTCGGGTACGGCACCTCGAAGTTCCTGATGAACGCCTCGGCCGCCCCTGCCTGGTCGCGGACGTTGACGCCGAGGAACACAGTGTCGTCAGCGAACTTCTCGGAGGCCTCGATGAGGTCGGGGGCCTCCTTGCGGCATGGCGGGCAGGCGGCGTACCAGAGGTTGATGACGACGAGTTTCGGGCGCAGCCCGGCCAGGGACTGCTTCTCCCCGTCGAGGGTCTCGAAGTCGAGGTCGAGCGGTTCGCCTCGGTCGGCTGGGGCGACCTGGGTGATGACTCCGGAGCCGGAGACGTATCCCTGTTCGCTGCCGGCTTGCTGGGCGAGTTCGTCGTTCTCGCTCGCGCAGCCGGCGAGCACGATCGTCCCGGCGGCCGAGGCGGCCAGCGTCAGCAGTCCGCGCCGGCTCAGCGGCTGGTCCCTCATGCGCCGGGCACCGCCTTGACCGGCTGGAGGTCAGCGCACACATCGGTGTACTCGATGCCGGTGAGCTCTCCTGCCTCATAGGTGAAGGTGGTGACGGAGGCGAGCGCGCATTCGCGTTGGCGCGGATCGTGCCACAGCCGATGGCCCTCAGCGGCCCGGCGGGTCACCCAGATCGGCAGCTGGTGGGAGACGATGACCCCGTCGACGGTGCCGTTGCCGCCGGCCACGCCGTCGCCTGCGGCGAGCGGTTCGAGCTGGCGGCGCAGGCTGGCGATCGCGGCGCGCATGCGCATCACCTGCTGCTGGTACGGCTCGCCCCAGGAGGGGCGCAGCGGGTTGTACAGGCGCACGAGGTTGGCCGGCTGCGTCAGATGCGAGCGGTCGACGACCATGCCCTCGAAGCTGTTGGCGGCCTCGATGACCCGCTCATCGATCTGCGGGGTCATCTCCAGGGCGCCGGCGAGCGGGGCGATGGTCTCCTGGGCGCGCTGCAACGGCGAGCTCACAAGTGCCGAAACGGCGAAGTCCGGGCTGGTGAAGTGCTCGGCGAGCCGGCCGGCCATCTCGTGGCCGCGCGATGAGAGCCCGTAACCGGGCAGCCGGCCGTAGAGCAGCCCGTCGGGGTTGTGGACCTCGCCGTGGCGGGTGAGGTGGATGCGCACCTGACTCATGCCTTCTCTCCTGCGCTGTGGGCGGCCGCGGCCGAGGCGGCGGCTGGCAGGGCGGCGATGATCCGCTCGAGCACCTCGTCGGTGTGGGCCAGGGACAGGAACCAGGCTTCGAAGGCGCTCGGGGGCAGGTGGATGCCGGATTCGAGCATGCTGGTGAAGAACGCCCCGTAGGCGGCGGAGTCCTGGGCGCGGGCGTCGTCGTAGCTGCGCACCTCGCGGTCGGTGAAGAACACCGAGAACATCGAGTTCGCGCTCTGGATCCGGTGCGGCACACCGGCGGCGGTCAGCGCCTCGCTGACGGCTGGGCGGAGGATGTCGGCGGCGCGCTCGAGGTGGGTGTAGACGTCGAGTTCGGTGGTGAGCTTAAGCGTGGTGATTCCGGCGGCGGTGGCGACCGGGTTCCCCGACAGCGTGCCGGCCTGGTAGACCGGGCCTGCCGGGGCGAGGTGCTGCATGACCTCGGCGCGGCCGCCGAAGGCTGCGGCCGGGAAGCCGCCGCCCATGACCTTGCCGAAGGTGAACAGGTCGGCGGGGCCTTCGGGGTAGCCGGCGGTTGCGGATTCGTAGCCGTACCAGCCGGCTGCGGAGACGCGGAAGCCGGTCATGACCTCATCGGAGATCATGAGTGCCCCGTGCTGGCGGGTGAGCGACCGGATCGTCTGGGTGAAGCCGTCACGCGGCGGCACGACACCCATGTTGCCGGGGCTGGCTTCGGTGATGACGCAGGCGATGTCGGCGCCGTGTTCGGCGAAGGCGGCAGCCAGGGCGTCGGGGTCGTTGTAGGGCAGCACGATCGTGTCGGCCGCGCTTGCGCCGGTGACACCGGGGGTGTCGGGCAGGGAGAAGGTCGCCAGTCCGGAGCCGGCGGCGGCCAGCAGCGCGTCGACGTGCCCGTGGTAGCAGCCGGCGAACTTCACGACCTTCGCCCGGCCGGTGTAACCGCGGGCCAGGCGGATCGCCGACATCGTCGCCTCGGTGCCCGAGGACACGAGGCGGACCTCGTCGACCGGTTCGACGCGCGCGACGATCTCCTCAGCCAGTGCCACCTCGTTGGCCGACGGGGTGCCGAAGGAGAAGCCCTTCTGCGCGGCCTCGGTGGCGGCGGCGAGCACCTGGGGGTGGGCGTGGCCGAGGATCATCGGCCCCCAGGAGCCGATCAGGTCGATGTAGTCGTTGCCGTCGACATCGCGCAGCGTCGCACCCTGTGCCGAGTCGATGAAGCGCGGGGTGCCGCCGACAGCTCCGAAGGCCCTGACCGGCGAGTTGACGCCACCGGGGGTGACGGCCAGTGCCCGGTCGAAGAGCTGCTGGGAGGCTGTCAGGTTCTGCGAGGTCATGGAGCTCCTTTTCGGCAGTTCGTCACGGTCAGGTGCCCGGCCGCTGGCCAGGGCGCACGCGGCACTTACGGTACGTCACGCATATGGGAATTCACTTTGAGGAAGATCGAGCGCATCGTCTCGACCTCACTGTCGTCGAGCAGGTCGATGAGGTGCTGGCGCACGCCTTCGACGTGCAACGGGGCGGAGCGCTCGAGCAGCGACCAGCCGTCTTCGGTGAGCGAGCAGTTGATGCCGCGGCCGTCCTCGGCGATCGCAGTGCGCTCGACGAGTCCACGCTTCTCCATCCGGGAGACGATATGGGTCAGCCGGGACCGGCTCATGCCCATATCGTCGGCGAGCAGCGCCATGCGCATGCAGCGGCCCGCCTGTTCGGAGAGATGGACGAGGACTTCGTATTCGGGCATCCCGATGCGGTGGGTCGCGCGCAGCTCCTTGTCGAGCTGGCTCATGAGCAGCTGGTGGGCGATGAGGAAGCTGCGCCAGGCGACCTGCTGGTCCTCGCTCAGCCAGCGCGGCTCATCCGGCGCCTCGGTCACGGGTGAGACGTGCGGGACCCGCTCGCCGTCGCGCACGCGGTCACGATCCATCATCATCGCCGGCCCCGCCTTCCAGCGGCCTCGGCGTTGAGGTGCTCGGCGACCTCGGTCGCCCAGTAGGTGAGCACCGCATCGGCGCCGGCGCGCACGAAACAGGTAAGGCTCTCAAGGATCGCCGGCATCCGGTCGACGGCTCCTGCCCGCGCAGCGAATTCGACCATCGCGTACTCGCCGGAGATCTGGTAGGCCCACACCGGCACCGGGGAGGCCTCGGCGACCTGGGCGAGGACGTCGAGGTAGGGCAGACCAGGCTTGACCATGACGATGTCAGCGCCTTCGGCGAGGTCGAGTTCGAGTTCGCGCATCGCCTCGCGGCCGTTGGCCGGATCCTGCTGGTAGGTGCGGCGGTCGCCTTCGAGCTGGGATTCGACGGCTTCCCGGAAGGGCCCGTAGAAGGCCGAAGAGTACTTGGCGGTGTAGCCGAGCACCACAACGTCGGTGAATCCGGCGGCGTCGAGGGTGGCGCGCACGGCGGCGACCTGGCCGTCCATCATGCCCGACAGCCCGAGCACGTGGGCGCCGGCGCGGGCCTGAGCGAGCGCCATCTGGGCATACAGGTCGAGGGTGGCGTCGTTGTCGACGCTGCCATCCTCGGCGAGCACTCCGCAGTGGCCGTGGGAGGTGAACTCGTCGAGGCACAGATCGGCCATGACGACGGTGTCCTCGCCGACCGCCTCGGCCACAGCCGTGATGGCGCGGTTGAGGATCCCATCAGCGGCGCACGCCTGGCTGCCCTCGGGGTCACGTTCGGCGGGGATGCCGAAGAGCATGATTCCCCCGACTCCAGCGGCTGCGGCCTGCCGGGCCGCGGTGACGAGCGAGTCGAGGGTGTGCTGGAAGACCCCGGGCATGCCCTGCAGCTCGACGGGGGCGTCGAGGGTCTCCTTGACGAACATCGGCAGGATGAGCTGCGCGGGGTCGAGGCGGTGTTCGGCCACGAGCCGGCGCAGGGCCGGGGTGGTGCGCAGGCGGCGCGGGCGGATCGCGCCCGGGGCCAGGCCGATGGCGCGGTCAGCGGTGTATGCGGAGGGGGTGGGCGTCATGTGCATCCTCACTTCTTGCGGCGTGAGCTGCGTCGGCGGGTCTGCGACGGGCGCAGCGGGGTGCGGCCTGCGGCGAGCATCTCCTCGCGGCGGGCGCGGGCGTGCTCGACGAGTCCGGCGACGACGGAGCCGAGGTTGGCCTCATCTGCCATGACGTCGACGCGCAGGCCGTGGTCTTCGGCGGTCTGTGCCGTCGCCGGGCCGATGCAGGCGACGACGGTGGTGTGGAAGGGCTTGCCGGCGATGCCGACGAGGTTGCGCACGGTCGATGACGAGGTGAAGAGCACTGCGTCGAAGTCGCCGCGCTTGATCGCCTCGCGCACGGGGGCCGGCGGTGGGGCGGCGCGCACGGTGCGGTAGGCGGTGACGTCGTCGACCTCCCAGCCCTCCTCGCGCAGCCCGGTGACGAGCACCTCACCGGCGATATCGGCGCGCGGCAGCAGCACCCGGTTCATCGCGTGGTAGCCGTCGTCGAAGGGCGGCCAGTCTTCGAGCATGCCGCGGGCGGACTGCTCACCGGAGGGCACGAGGTCGGGGATGACGCCCCATTCCTGCAGGCTGGCAGCGGTCTGGTCGCCGACGGCGGCGACCTTGACTCCGGCCAGGCAGCGGGCGTCGAGACCGAGGTCCTCGAGCCAGTTGCGCACGACGGTCACAGCGTTGACAGACGTGAAGCCGACCCACTGGTAGTCGCCTTCGACGAGCGCGCGGATCGCCTTCTCCATCTGGTTCGGGGTGCGCGGCGGCTGGATCGCGATCGTCGGCACGATCGTGCCCTCGGCACCGTACTCGGCCAGCAGGTCCTGGGTGGCTGAGGCCTGTTCGCGGGTGCGCGGGATGAGCACCTTCCAGCCGAACAGCGGTTTCGTCTCGAACCAGGACAGCTCCTTGCGCATGTCGATGCCCTGGCCCATGAGCATGACGACCCGCTGGTCGGGGCGCGCTTTGGCCAGGTGCGGGCCGGAATCCCCGAGCGTCGTCTCCACGGAGACCTGCTGGAGGGTCGAGACCTCGATCGTGAGCAGGATCGGGGTGTCAGCATCCCAGTCGTCGCCGAGCAGGCTGTCGATGGCCACGGAGACCTCGTCGACGCTGCCGGTGATGACGTGGCCGGTGTTGCGGTGGCGGGCGACGTCGACGTAGGTCTGCGGGCTCGCCTCGATGAAGCGCACCGAGCGCACCCGGCTCGTGGTGATCGGGGTGCCGGTGTAGGCCGACATCGACGAGGTCAGCCCGACGCCGGGCACGATCTCGAAGTCGACACCGTTGCGCTTGCAGCCGGCGGCTTCATCGGTGGTGGTGGAGAACAGCACGCCGTCGTGCGGGACGATGCGCACGACCCGGGTGTGCTCGCGGGCCAGCTGGGCGAGCTTGCGCCCGCGGGTGGTCGCCGCCGAGCCGAGTTCGGCCGAATCGAGCCGGGTGGCTGAGGCCGGGACGTAGGCGTTGACGATATCGTCGAGTTCGCCGGCGTCGTAGACGACGAGGGTAGCGCGCTCGAGCAGCTCAGCACCCTTGTACGTCATGAGCCCCGGGTCGCCGGGGCCGGCGCCGAGGAAGTAGACGATCGGGCGGGCGGCTGGCTGCGCCTCGGGACGGGAATCCCGGCTCATCGGCTCACCTCGCTCACTGACTGCCGGTCTGCTGCCGCGGCGTGTTCGCTGCGCGGGTCGATGTGCGCGCTCGGGGCGTTGGCGCCGGTGACGGTGTCGGGGACGACACCGAGGATGGTGAGCAGCTCGTCGGCGATCGCGCTGCCGAGCTCCTTGGCGATGACCGGGCGCTCATCCGCGCCCGAGGCGGTGGTGAGGTCGGCGGTGCGGGTCGCCCGCTGCAGGCGGCCGGTGTCGTCTGCCATCACGCCGGTGAGGGTGAGGGCATTGCCGTCGATCTCGGCGAGCGCGCCGATCGGGGCTGAGCAGCCGGCTTCGGCGTGGGCGAGGATCGCGCGTTCGGCCTGCACGGCCAGGGCGGTGTCGGCATCGTGGATGCCGGTCAAGGCTGTGCGCAGCTCGGTGTCGAATTCGCCGACGTCGGCGTTGGCGGCCCGGCATTCGACGGCCAGGGCGCCCTGTCCGGGGGCTGGGAGCATGACGGCGGCGTCGAGGACGTCGGTGACTTCGGCCAGCCGGCCGATGCGGCGCACGCCGGCTGCGGCGAGGACGACGCCGTCGAGGCGGCCGTCGGTGACGTGCTTGATGCGGGTGTCGACGTTGCCGCGCACGCCGCGGACTTCGATGTCGGGCCGGGCGGCGCGCAGCTGGGCGGCGCGCCTGGGCGATCCGGTGCCGATAACGGCGCCGGCGGGCAGTTCGGCTAAGGTCATGCCGTCGCGGGCGATGAGCACATCGGAGGGGTCGACGCGCGGGGGCACGGCGACGAGGTCGATGCCGGCGGCCGGGGCGGTCGGCAGGTCCTTGAGCGAGTGGACGGCGATGTCGATCTTGCCGGTCAGCAGTGCGGTGCGCACGGCGGAGACGAAGACGCCGGAGCCGCCCATGGCGGCCAGCGGGCTCATATTCACGTCGCCTTCGGTGACGACTTCGACGATCTCGACCCGCCAGCCGGTCTGCGCGGCGATCTGCTGGGCGATCGCTGTCGACTGGGAGCGGGCCAGGCGGGAGCGGCGGGTGCCGAGCTTGACGGTGCGGCCGGTGTAGTGGGCCGGTTCGACGACGTCGAGGGTGTGGTCGGCGACCGGGCGCAGCCCGTCGGCTTCGACGTGGTGGTCATCGCGTGCGCTGACCGGTGCGACACCGGGAGCGGTGACCGAGACCTTCGACCGGTCGATGCGCTGGGGCTCTCCTCGGCGGCCGGAGGTGGCACTGAGGTCGAAGAGCTGGGTCAGGGCTGCGGCGTAGTCGACGTCGGAGTCCTGCACGGACAGCTGCTTGACCCGAACCGTTGGGGTGTGGACGAGCTTGTCGGCGGTGCGCTTGAGCGCGGTGCGGATCTCGTCGAGGACCTCAGCGTCGACCTTCGCGCCGATCTTGCGGCTCAGTCGCTCGAACTCGCCGGCCACGGTGGTCTCGGCGTGCGAGCGCAGCGCGGTGACGGTCGGGGCGATCGAGCGGGCCTTGTGCTCGGCGCGGTAGGCGGCGAGCTCTGAGCGGATGATGCTGCGGACTTCGGCGACGATCTCGACGACGCCGGACGGGCTGCGCAGATCGGATTCGGCGAACATCTCGGACAGCTCCCCGAGGCCGATGAGCCGGATGTGGGGCAGTTCCCGCACGCTCGGGTCGATGTCGTGCGGGAGTGCCAGGTCGACGAGGAACTTGTTGGGCTGCTGGTCGAAGTCGGCCTGCATGCCGGCGATGATGTCCTCCCGGCTCAGCACGGTGCCGCGCGAACCGGTGACGGAGACGATGAGGTCGGCATCGGCGATCTCGGCGGTGAGCGTCTCGGCGCTGAGCTCGACAGCACGGCCGCCGACAGGGGCGACGAGCCGTTCGGCCTTCTCCAGGGTCCGGTTCATCACGGTGATGCGGGCAACACCCGCCCGCTGCAGGGTCGCGACGGTCAGCCCGGACATCGCCCCGGCGCCGACGACGAGTGCGCGGGAGCGCTCGAGGCTGCCGATGTGGGCTTCGGCGGAGGTCAGTGCCTTGTCGAGCAGGGACTGGGAGACGGAGTCGAGTTCGGTTTCGGCGTGCGCGCGTTTGCCGACGCGCAGCGCCTGCTGCAGCACGATGCCAAGCTCCTTCGTCAGCTCCCCTGCCTGCTGGGCGGTTACGTAGGCGCTGCGCAACTGGCCGAGGATCTGGGCTTCGCCGACGGCCATCGAGTCGAGCCCGCAGGCCAGGGTCAGGAGGTGTTCGACGGCCTTGGTGTCGTAGTAGACGTAGACATGCTCGGACAGCCGCATCCAGTCCAGGCCGGTGGCGTCGACGAGGGCGGAGCCGATGTCGGCCAGGCCGCCGTGGAAGGCCGAGGCGTCGGCGATGACCTCGAGCCGGTTGCAGGTCGAGAGCACGCAGGCGCCGTCGACGTAGTCACCGGCGCGCACCCCGGAGGCCAATGCCTCGACTCCATCTGAGTCAAGGGCGATGGCATCGAGGACGGACATCGGTGCGGACCGATGTGAGATCCCGAGCACGAGGAATGTCACAGTGCATGCTCCCTAGGACGTGTGTTGCGGAGGTCGGTCGAGTCGATTCCGGCCGGCTGGGCCGGGGCGGTGTAGTGGGCGAGGACCCGCAGCTCGGTAGCGAGGTCGACATGGCGCACGTGCACGTCCTCGGGCACGGTGACCATGGTGGGGGCGAAGTTGAGCAGCCCGGTGATGCCGGCGGCCACAGCGGCGTCGGCCACAGCCTGGGCGGCCGGTGCGGGCACGGCGATGATGAGCATCTCGATGCCGGTCTCGGTGGTGACGGACGCGAGCTGCTCGACCGGCAGGACGGGTGCGCCGCCGACGGTGGCGCCCACCACCTCGGGCGCGGTGTCGAAGACTGCGGTGAGTTCGAAGCCGCTGAAGCGCACGGCGGCGTAGTCGGCGATCGCCGAGCCGAGGCGGCCGGCACCGGCGATGGCGATGCGGCGGGTGCGGTCGAGGCCGAGGAAGCGGCGCACCGCGGCGCCGAGGGCGGCGGTGTCGTAGCCGACGCCGCGGCGGCCGGCGAAGTCGAGGTGGGACAGGTCGCGGCGCAGGATCGCTGAGCCGACGGCGCAGCGTCCGGCGAGCTCTTCGCTGGAGACGGTCTGCTGGCCGGCGGCGGCGAGTTCGTCAAGGGCCTGCAGGTAGCCGGGCATGCGGGCGACGACCGGGGCGGGCACGGAGGACAGTCCGGTGCCGCCGGATTGCGAAGCGGTGCTCACCAACGACCTCACCCCCTGTCTGTGTCACGATGCCGTATGGTGTGTGGCCCGCCGGCGGTCTCAGCCGTGGGCGAGCAGTGTCTCGACGGTGCGCTTGAGCCGGGTCCCGTCGATGCGGTGCTTGGCGTGCTTGCGGCCGTTGAGCAGCACGACGGGGATGTCCCATTCGTGCTGGGCGATAAGGTCGGCGTCGGTTTCGATGTCGACGGTGGTGACCGTGACGTCGCCTGCGGCGATGTGCTCGCCGAGGGTGTCCTCGATGACGTCCATGGCGGTGACGCACAGCCCGCATCCGGGGCGGGTGAGGAACGTCAGCTCGACGCTCATCCGGTCATCCTCCTCGCTGTCGGCCTGCGTGCCGGGGCCTTATCAGCACGAAACCCCGCCGCACGAAACGACGGGGACGCACGCAGCCGCTTACTTCTTGTTGCGGCGCTGGTGGCGGGTCTTGCGCAGAAGCTTCCGGTGCTTCTTCTTCGACATCCGCTTGCGGCGCTTCTTGATGACTGAGCCCATAGATAAATCCTCACGGGTAGGCGATCGGGGCGAACACTGATCGTTCGCCTGTCAGACGTAACCGCTTAATTCTATCGTTGCCTGGAGCTATTCCAAAACTGCGCACTCGAGTCAAGGAGGCCGCCTGCGCGGCGGGTCGGATGTCAGTCGAAGTGGGCGTCGAGGCCGTAGAAGGGGAAGATGTTCTTCCGTGTCGACATGACTGTGCGGTCGAGGTCGGATTCGGGATCGTAGCCGTTGGCCCACGGGTCGAAGGTGCCGTCGTGGCCGTCGGTCATCATATGCGGGGCGGTGATGCGGGTGACGTCCTCGACGTAGGTCCGCCAGCGCTCCGGCAGCGCGGTGGCGGGGTCGATGTCGGCTCCAGCCGCGATCGCGACGAGGTTCGTCCAGGCGCGCGGCACCACTTCGACGAGCGCATATCCGCCGCCGCCGGTGGCCAGCCACTTGCCGTTGGCGTAATCGTCGGCAAGGTCGCGCACCCACTGAGTGGCCACCCGCATCGCGTCGACGCTGAGCCGCAGGTGGGTGAGCGGGTCGGCGGAGTGACCGTCGCAGCCGTGCTGGCTGACGATGACCTGCGGGTCGAATTCGCGGATGACGGCCGGGACGACGGCGTCGAGGGCGCGCAGCCAGTCGTGGTCGTCGGTGCGCGGGGGCAGGGCGATGTTGACCGCTGAGGCGGCGGCGTCGAGTCCGCCGATGTCGTTGGCGAAGCCGGTGCCGGGGAACAGGAAGCGGCCGTTCTCGTGCACGGAGATCGTCATAACCCGCGGGTCGTCCCAGTAGAAGCGCTCGGTGCCGTCACCGTGGTGGGCGTCGAGGTCGATGTAGCAGACCCGCTCATAGCCGTGGTCGAGGAAATGCTGGATGGCGGCGGCGAGGTCGTTGTAGATGCAGAATCCGGCGGCCCTGCCCGGCATCGCATGGTGCATCCCGCCGCAGAAGTTCACCGCCCGCTCATAGCGTCCCGAGGTGATGGCGCGGGCGGCTTCGAGACTGCCTTGGAAGATCCGTCCGGAGGCTTCGTGGATCCTGTCGAAGCGGGGCACGTCATCGGTGCCGACTCCGAAGGTTTGCGCAACATCAGGGGCGATGTCCGTGGTCGTTTCGGCGCGTTTGACTGCGTCGATAAAGTCCTGGGTGTGCAGGGCTGCGAGCGCGTCCTCGTCGACGCCGCCGACGCCGGAGATGTGGATGCGAGGGTGGTCGAAGAGACCGAATTCGGTCGCGAGCTTCGCGGTCAGGTCGAGGCGCAGCGGGTTCATCGGATGGGTCGGTCCGAAGTTGTACTGCGTGAAGGATTCGTCCCAGATGACGAAGACTTCTGTCTCTCGCTTGGCCATGGCCACACTCTACTGGTTCGGTGTGAGCTGCGGAACAGCGCCCCGCCACAGCCGCCATGCGCCTGCCCGCCAGCGCCGCGGCAGCCGCACCGTCCCCGGCTACACTGACGCTGTGGCTCATCAGCGACCGAAGACGACCTTCACCGACCGGGTGTTCCACCCGGGGCGGCGGCTGCGCGACGTCCTCGACGAGGTCGCCGAGGCCTCGCCGGCACGGCTGGCGATCGCCTCGTTCGTCATCGCGATCGCGATCTTCACGGTGCTGCTGTCGCTGCCAGTCGCCCACGCCGACACGTCCGACTACTCGTTCGCCAACAGCCTGTTCGTCGCCGTCTCCACCGTCTGCGTCACCGGCCTGACCCCGGTCGTGACCGAGGAGTACTGGTCGACGTTCGGCCACTGGGTGATGGTCGCGGCGATGCAGGTCGGCGGCCTCGGCATCCTGACACTGGCGTCGCTGCTCGGGATGGCGGTGTCGAAACGGCTGGGCGTGCGTCAGCGGCTCATCGCCGCACAGGCGACGAACACCTTCCAGATCGGCCAGGTCGGCACGCTGCTGCGCGCAGTGCTCATCACGATCTTCGCCGTCGAAGCTGTCATCATGGCCCTGCTCACCCCGCGCTTGCTCATCCGCGGCGAGACGCTGGGCGAAGCGCTGTGGCACGGCCTGTTCTATGCCGTGACCTCCTTCAACAACGCCGGGTTCACGCTGCACACCGGGGGCATCGAGTACTTCGCCGACGATCCGTGGATCCTCATGGTGCTCATGGTCTCGATGCTCATCGGCTCGCTCGGCTTCCCGGTGGTGCTCATGGTCGCGATCACGTGGAATCGCCCGCGCGGCTGGGACCTGCACACGAAGCTGACGCTGGCGACCACCGGACTGCTGCTGCTCGTGTCCTTCGTGCTGCTGTACATCTTCGAATCCGGCAACGAGAAGACGATCGGCGGGTTGAGCCTGGGCGACTCGATCACCAACACCCTGTTCATGGCTGCGATGCCGCGGTCTGGGGGCATGGCCTCGATCGACGTCACCGAGATGTACGGCACCAGCCATCTGCTCATCGACGTCCTCATGTTCATCGGCGGCGGCTCGTCCTCGACCGCCGGCGGCATCAAGGTCACGACGATCGCGGTGCTCGTCCTCGCCGCGCTCGCCGAGGCGCGCGGGCTCAGGGACGTCACCGTCTTCCACCGGCGCATCGACCCGGCAGCGGTGCGCGTGGCGATCTCGATCACGCTCGCCGGCGCCGCTCTCGTCTTCGTCGGCACTCTGCTCATGCTGCACATCACGCGGCTGCCGCTCGACGATGTCATCTTCGATGTCATCTCCGCCTTCGCCACCTGCGGGCTGTCCTCCGGTGTGACGGAGAAGTCCCCTGATGCCGGTCTGTACGTCCTCAGTGCTCTCATGTTCCTCGGCCGGCTCGGTACGATTACCTTGGCGGCCTCGCTGTCCGCCAGACACCAGCAACGTCTGTTCCGCTATCCGGAGGAGAGGCCGATCATTGGCTAAGCAGTCGGGAAAGCCCGCGAACGATGCGATCCTCGTCATCGGCCTCGGCCGCTTCGGCGCTTCGACGGCTGAGAACCTCATCAGGCTCGGCCGCGAGGTGATGGCTGTCGAGCGAAATGCGGAGGTGGTCCAGGAGTGGTCCGGCCGGCTCACCCACGTCGTCGAGGCGGATGCGACGAACATCGAAGCGCTGCGCCAGCTGGGTGTCCAGGACTTCTCGACCGCGGTCGTCGGCATCGGCACCTCAATCGAGGCAAGTGTGCTCTCGACGGCCAATCTCGTCGACCTCGGCATCGACCAGGTGTGGGCGAAGGCGATCTCGAACTCCCACGGCAAGATCCTGCGCCGCATCGGCGCTGAGCATGTGCTGTTCCCCGAATCCGAGGCCGGAGCGCGCGTAGCCCACCTCGTGTCCTCGCAGATGCTCGACTACATCGAGTTCGACGACGGCCACTTCGCCGTCGTCAAGATGCGCCCACCGAAGGAGGTGCAGGGCTTCACGCTCGCCGAATCCGGCATCCGCGACACCTACGGCGTCACCGTCGTCGGCATCAAGAGCCCCGGGCGGGACTTCACCTATGCGGAGCCGTCGTCCCGCGTCGGCAGCCAGGATGTCCTCATCGTCGCCGGTCACGTCGAGCTGCTCGGCCGCTTCGCCGGCCGCCCCTGAACCCCACGCGCCGAGCCCGGCGGTCTCAGCTTCCTGACACTGCCCCCGCCACGGCCGCCGGTGTGCTTTGATGAGGATGCTCGGCCCCCAGCGGGTCGCTGGGGGTGCCTGTGTCGACTGCCGGAGGTGTGACGGTGCCTGTGTCCCCTGAGCCCAGCCGCCTGCGCGCGCGGCTGCCGCGCGCCTCGCTGCTGCCCAATGCGGCGGACTACCGGCGGCTGCCGCAGACGTGGCGGCGGGATCTGCTCGCCGGTCTCACCGTCGGCATCGTCGCGCTGCCGCTGGCGCTGGCATTCGCGATCTCCTCAGGGCTCAGCGCCGAGGCCGGACTCGTCACGGCGATCGTCGCCGGCCTCATTGCCGCGGTCTTCGGCGGTTCGCATGTGCAGGTGTCCGGGCCGACCGGCGCGATGGTCGTCGTGCTCGCCCCGATCGCCGCTGCCCACGGTCCTGCCGCGATCCCGGTCGTCGCCCTCATGGCCGGTGCCCTCGTCGTCCTCGCCGGGCTGCTGCGGCTGGGCCGCAGCGTCGCGTTCATCCCGTTTCCCGTCATCGAGGGCTTCACGCTCGGGATTGCGACGATCATCTTCTTCCAGCAGATCCCGGCTGCCCTCGGCAGTGACACCGGGCAGTCGCGCAACGCCGTCGTCCACGCCGTGCAGGCCGCCGCCGGGGCCAGCTGGCCGCAGCTCGGCTGGACGCTGGGCACCGTGGTCCTCGTCATCGGCATCATGCTGCTGGCCCCGCTCATCCACCCGCAGCTGCCCGGCTCGATCATCGCGATCATCGTTGCCGCGCTGCTCGCCGCCTGGCTCGACGCTCCGCTTGAGCGCATCGGCACCCTGCCCGAGACGCTGCCGCTGCCGCATCTGCCGGCCTTCGATCTGCACCTCATCGCCGCCCTGTCCGGTCCCGCGCTCACGGTCGCAGCACTGGCGGCGATCGAGTCGCTGCTCTCGGCCCGCGTCGCGTCGACACTCAGCCCGGTCGGGCACTACAACGGAGACCGGGAGCTCGTCGGCCAGGGGCTGGCGTCGATCGGCGCCGGGTTCTTCGGCGGCATGCCGGCCACCGGTGCGATCGCGCGCACGGCCGTCAACATCCGCTCCGGTGCGCAGACGCGTCTGGCGGCCGTCGTCCACGCTCTCGTGCTCATCGGTGTGGTGCTCTTCGCCGCCCGCTTCGTCTCCCAGATCCCGCTCGCCGCGCTGGCTGGGGTGCTGCTGCTGACGGCGGTGCGGATGGTGAATGTGCCTGTGGCCGCCGAGGTGTGCCGCGCCTCGCGTGCCGATGCGCTCGTCTTCTGGCTCACCGCGCTCATCACCGTGTCCTTCGATCTCATCATCGCGGTCGGGATCGGCATCGTCGTCACCGCGTTCTTCGCGCTGCGCACCCTGTCGGCGCAGTCGACGACGACGCGGGAGGAGCTGCCGGGCGCGGCGCAGCCCGGCGATGAGCGCATCGCCCTGTTCCGGCTCGACGGGGCGCTGTTCTTCGGTGTCGGCGACCGGCTGCTGACCGAGCTGGCCGATATCGAAGACGTCTCGGTCGTCATCCTCAGGATGTCGCAGATCCGGATGCTCGACTCGACCGGCGCCCGGGTCATCACCGAACTCGTCACCTCACTCGAGCGCCGCGGCATCACGGTGCTCGTCAAGGGCATCCAGGCCCGCCATGAGCGGCTTGCCCGCACCGGCGGGCTGTCAGCGGCTCTGCGGCACCCCAATCACCTCTTCGACGACCTCGACGCCGCAGTCGCGCACGCGCGCAGCCACATCGAGCGGGAGGGTCGCGCCGGCTGACCGGCTCGCCGGCTCGGTACTCCTCGGTTCAGTACTCCTCGGCCATCTCGATGGCCCGCTGCCCGGCGGCCTGGGCCGCGCGTGCGACCAGGTCTGCGAATCCGGCGTCGTCGAATGTCGTGATCGCCGCGTGGGTCGTCCCGCCGGTGCTCGTCACCGCCGTGCGCAGCGCCGCAGGGTCCGGGTGCTCGGCCAGCAGCCGTCCAGCGCCCTCGGCGGTGCGCACGACCATGCCGGCGGCGGTCTGCTCATCGAGGCCCATCGCCACACCGGCCTTGACCATCTCCTCAGCGAGCAGGAAGAAGTAGGCGACTCCCGAACCGGAGATTCCGGTCATCGCCGGGATGAGATCTTCGTCTAGGGGCACGACATCACCGGCACCGGACAGCAGCTGACGCAGGGTCTCGACCCTGTCCGGGCTGACCGCGTCAGCTGGGGACAGCGAGATGACCCCGCAGCCGATCTGGCAGGGCGTGTTCGGCATGATCCGCACGACCGCCTCGCGCCCGGAGGCGGCTGCCAGCTGATCGAGGGTGACGCCTGCGGCCATCGACACGAGGATCGCGTCGGATGCCATCGCAGCACCCACCTCGGCGGCGGTGTCCTTGACCATCCACGGCTTGACGCCGAGGAGAACGCAGTCCGCCTCGGCGGCAGCGCTGCGATTGGCGCCGGGATCGTCGTCAAGGGCCAGGGCGCGGACCCCGTGCGCGCGTTCGAGCTGGCGAGCGCTGTCGGCGGACTTCGTCGTCGCGATGATCTCAGCCGGATCGAAGCCGCCGGCGATGACTCCTGCCAGCAGGGCGGTGCCCATGGATCCGGTGCCGATGAATGCCAGTGTCATGAGGTCCTCCTGTCGGTTCGGTTCAATCGCGCAGGCCGAGGTGGCGCTTGGCGAACTCGAGCGATTCGATGAGCATCTCCTCGCGCTTGCGGGAGCTGGTGGTGAAGCGGGTGTTGACCTCGACGATGACATCGCCGGACCAGTTCTCCTTGGCCAAGTACTGCAGCGCCTCGGCGACGGGCATATGGCCGCGACCGGGCACCAGGTGCTCGTCCTTGAGAGATCCGGCGCCGTCGGTCAGGTGGATCTGGCGCAGCTTGGGAAACAGCTCCTTCACCGCTTCGAGTGCGTTCATCCCGGCGGTCGCAGCGTGTGAGAAGTCGAAGGTGACCGCGTCGTAGTCGTAGCCGATCGGGTTCCAGTCGGGCAGGTAGACCTGGACCTCGCGGATGCCGGCCCGCCACGGGTACATGTTCTCCACGGCCAGGGTGATGCCGGTCTCCTCGCTGATCTCACGCACCCCAGTGACGAAGTTGCGGGCGTAGTCGCCCTGCCAGCGGAACGGCGGGTGGAGGACGACTGAGCGGGCGCCGACTTGGGCTGCGATGCGACAGGTGATGCGCAGCTTCTCCCAGTGATCGCTCGTCATCACCCGCGGCATGAACAGCAGGGTCGGGGCGTGCAGCGAGAGAACGGGCAGACCGGTGCGCTGGACTTCAGAGCGGATGAAATCGACGTCCTGGGTCTCGGCTCTGTTGGTGATCATGATCTCGACGCCCTCGTAGCCCAGACGTGCGGCGGTGTCGAAGCAGGTGGTGACCGTCATCGGATAGACCGAGGACGTCGACAGGCCCAGCCGGATCGGGTGGTCGGAGACGTGTCTGACGCCGAACTCGTAGACCGGGACACGTTCGAAGAACTCGCGGTGGCGGCGGGAGTTCGCGCGCGCGGAGTTCGGCGTCGTCAGCGCCTTGCGGAACGTCCGTCGGGGTCGCGATGCTCTCGGTGTCACACCGACCAGTCTAGTACGCGGCCTACAGGTCGAGGGCGAGCGGACGGCCGCGCGGGATGGACACGGACTCCGAGGAGTCGAGCAGGTCGAGCTTGCGCATGATGATGCCCTCGCGCAGCGCCCAGGGGCTGATCTTCATCGATTCGATGCCGAAGATCGTGAAGGCGACATCGGCGACGATCGCGCCGGCGAGCACCTGGCCGGAGCGGGCGACGGAGACGCCGGGCAGCTCGGCGCGTTGCGCTGGGGTGCGTGAGAGGAGCGTGTCGATGATGCCGGACATGTCCTTGCGCTGCAGCTTGCGCGGCACGTAGATGCCGTCGCCGCTCGGCGCGGCACCGGCGATGCGGGCCAGGGACCGGAAGGTCTTCGACGAGCCGACGATCTTCTCCGGCTTGCCGACGCGGTTGACGTCACCGGCGATCCGGCCGATCTCCTTGCGGGCCAGGTGGCGCAGGGCTGCGATGTCGTCCTCACTGGGCTGGTCGGCTGAGAGGAACCGGCTGTGCATGCGCCCAGCCCCCAGCGGCAGGGAGAGTGCGATGTCGGGGTATTCGTCGGTGCCGGCGGCGATCTCCAGGGAGCCGCCGCCGATGTCGAGGAGCAGGATGTTGCCGGCTGACCAGCCGAACCAGCGGCGGGCGGCGAGGAAGGTGATGCGGGCTTCCTCCTCCCCGCTCATGACGTTGAGGGTGAGCCCGGATTCCCGGTGGATCCGCTCGATCGTCTCATCGCCGTTGGGTGCGCTGCGGATCGCCGAGGTGGCAAACGCGAGGATCTGCTCGGAGCCCTGCTCTTCGGCGATCGTGATCGACTCCTTGCAGAAGTCAACGAGGCGCTGCTGGCCGTACGAGGTGATCGATCCGTCGTCTTTGAGGTGCTCGGCTAGGCGCAGCACCTCTTTGTGCGAGGTGGCCGGCATCGGCGGGGCACCGACGTGGGCATCCACGACGAGGAGGTGGATGCTGTTGGATCCGATATCGAGAACTGCAAGGCGCACGGGTTCATCCTACCGTCACATGGCTCTCCGCTCATCCGGTGCCCGTCGCACAAGGCGACCTGCCCATCTGCGCAGGCGGGTTCCGCCTCGGGCACGGGGCACTGGAGCAGGAACCGGTGCCGCCGGCCGCCCGCTGGCCCGGATGTGAGCGGCGCGGGCGGCCGAGTCGATGCGCATGCTCAGGGCACCGCGCGGCGCAGCGTGAGGTAGGACAAGCCGGCGAGGACGGCGGTCAGCAGCGCAAGCCAGCCGGTCAGCTGCAGGGAGCCGGCGGTGGCGAACCAGGCGATGACCTCACCCCAGGCTTCGCGGCGGGAGATGACGAGCAGCACAGCAGCGAGAGCGAGACCAAGGCTGCCGAGGACGGCGACGAGCACCGTCATCCCCCACCGCTTGAACACGGTCGCACCCCAGAAGCCGAGGACGAAGGCCATGAGCGTGAAGACGAAGAAGGTCAGCCTTGCGCTCCACCAGCCCGATTCCCACACCCACGGCAGGTAGGCGACGAAGCCGCCCATGCCGTAGCCGTCGGTGACCTGTTCGATGACGCCCTGGATGACGAGCGCCGTGGCCAGCACGGCGGAGGTGACAGCCGCCGCTGCCAGGCTGCCGAGGTAGAACTCCCAGCGGGCCAGGCCCACCGATTGGGAGAACGGGAAGGTCAGGGTCATCGCCGACACGCCGACGAAGAGGAACGACCACATCGGCGCTTGGCTCGCCCCGCCGTACTTGGGCCCGGATTCGGGGATGATCGCGTAGATGACGAGGGACAGCGCAATGGCGAAGCCGAAGACCATGAGCGGCACCCACAGGAACGGCTGCCGGTTGACGAACTGCAGGCGGATGACATTGACGATGCGCACGGTCTGGCTCATGACAGTGCTCCTTCCATGCTGGAGGGGGTCAGCTCGGGGCCGGTCGCCGCGGCGGCGGCCGCAGTGCGGTGGACGATCGACTCCTGCAGCCCGACTGGTTCGAGGCGCACGCCGGACTGGGCGGTCAGGTCCGACTCGGACTCGTTGGGGATGCCGTGGAAGACGAGCGCGCCGGCGCTGCCCATGGTCCTGCGCTCGAGTACCCGGGGGCCGCGGGCGAGCCGGTCGAGTGCGGCAGTGGGTCCCGAGGCGCGCGTGACGGCCGAGGTCGCCTCCTCGACGGTCTCGTCCATGATGATGCGGCCGGCATCGATGACGAGGACGCGCTCAATAAGGCTGGCGATCTCATCGATGAGGTGCGAGGACATGAGGATGGTGCGCGGGTGCTCAGCGTAGTCGGCGATAAGGCGGTCGTAGAAGATCTGCCGTGCCACGGCGTCGAGTCCGAGGTAGGGCTCGTCGAAGAAGGTGATCTCGGCGCGTGAGCACAGCCCGATGATGACGCCGACAGCCGAGAGCTGGCCGCGCGAGAGCTTCTTGACCTTCGTTTTGAGAGGCAGCCGGAAGTCGGCGACGAGGCGCTCGGCGAAGTCGTGGTCCCAGCCGGGGTAGAAGAGGCTGGCTGCGCGCAGCGCCTGGGCGGAGGTCATCGATTCGGGGTACTTCTGGTTCTCGCGCACGAAGCACATCCGGCCGAGCACGCGCGGGTTCTCATAGGGGTCCTCGCCGAAGACGCGCACTGTGCCCGAGGTGGCGAAGAGCTGGCTGGTGAGGATCGCCATGGTCGTCGACTCGCCGGCGCCGTTGCGGCCGAGGAAGCCGTAGATGGCGCCGGGTTCCAGGTCGAAGCTCACGCCGTCGAGAGCATTGCCCGACGGGTAGGTCTTGACGAGGTCGCGGACGCTGACGACGGGGTTCATGCCTGGGCTCCGACCGACGTTGCGCGGTCCTTGACCATGGCGATGACCTCACCGGCGTTGAGCCCGATGGTGGCGGCTTCGACCATCAGCGGCTCAACGTAGCGCTCGGCGAAGACTGCGCGGCGTTCGGCCCGCAGCTTCTCGCGGGCGCCGGCGGTGACGAACATGCCGATCCCCCGCTTTTTGGTCAGCAGGCCCTTGTCGGCGAGCACCGTCAGCCCTTTGGCGGCGGTGGCCGGGTTGACGCGGTAGAAGGCGGCGAGCTCGTTCGTCGACGGAGCCCGGGACTCCTCGGCCAGTGAGCCGTCAACGATGGTGTTCTCGATGTTCTCTGCGATCTGCAGGAACAGCGCGCGGCCTTCTTCGATCATCGATCTTCCTCCTTGGTTAGCTACTCAACTAGTAAACCATTCAACGCGAGGAGATACAAGAACGCCCCCGCACGGATGCGGGGGCGTCGGCCGGGACGGGAGAATCGCCTCGGGAGCGGGTCAGTCCTGCCAGTCCTGGCGGGTGAACGAGAAGTCGGGCCGGCGCTTGGCGAAGAACGCTTCCTGCCCTTCGACGATCTCGGTGGCATACGCCTCAGCCAGCCACGAACCGTCAGAGACGTCGGGCACCTCGCCTGAGAGGATTCGCTTGGCCCCGGTCTGGGACAGCGGCGAGCGGCTGGCGATCGTCGCAGCGATCTCCCGGGCCGTCTCCAGCGGGTGGTCGGAGACGGTGTGGATGAAGCCGAGGTTGACGGCCTGGTCGAAGTCGATGATCTCGGCGGTGAGCAGGAAGTACTTCGCCCATGCATCGCCGATGATCGCCGCCAGCCGCTTGGTGGGCCCCGGCGGGTAGACGAGCCCGAGCTTCGCGGCTGTCACCCCGTAGATGGTGCCGGGTGCTGCCACCCGCACATCGCAGGCGGCCGCAAGCTCGGTGCCGCCGCCCACGCAATTGCCCTCGATCGCGGCGATGGTGGGAATCGAGACCGAGGCGAGTGCCGCCTCGGCCGCGGAGTTCGTCTCCCAGAAGTCCGCCAACGGCACATTGAGGTCATGGATGTCGGAGCCTGCCGAGAAGTGCCCGCCAGCACCCGTGAGGATGAGGACGTCGATCTCCTCAGCAGCATCGATGGCCGCAAGGATCCCCGGCAGGGCCTTCCACATCCGGCGGGAGAGGGCGTTGCGCTTCTCGGGCCGATCGAGGACGAGGGTCCCGACTCCACCGGTGACGGTGAAGCCGAAACCCTCGATGCTCTCGATGGACCGGCGCAGCTGGTCCAGCACGCTCATGTCAGCCGCGGTCTGCCGGGACTTCGCGCTGCTCTTCGCCGCTGTAGGCCGAGAGCGGGCGGATGAGTGCGTTGTTGGCCTGCTGCTCCATGATGTGGGCGGTCCAGCCGGTGATGCGGGCCATCACGAAGATCGGCGTGAACTGCTCGGTGTCGAAGCCCATGAGGTGGTAGGCCGGTCCCGACGGGTAGTCGAGGTTGGGGTAGATGCCCTTGCGGGACACGAAGTCCTCTTCGAAGGCGTTGTAGAGGGCGAGCAGGTCGTCTGCTCCCTTGGCCTGGACCATGTCCTCGAAGGCGGCGCGCATGGTGGGCACGCGCGAGTCGCCGTTCTTGTAGACGCGGTGTCCGAAGCCCATGATCTTCTGCTTGTTGGCCAGGGCGTTGTCGATCCATGCCGAGGCCTTGTCGGCGGTGCCGACCTCTTCGAGCATCGCCATGACGGCCTCGTTGGCGCCGCCGTGCAGCGGTCCCTTGAGTGCACCGACAGCACCGGCGACGGCCGAGTACAGGTCGGACGTCGTCGAGGTGATGACGCGGGCGGTGAACGTCGAGGCGTTGAAGGAGTGCTCGGCGTAGAGGATCATCGAGATGTCGAAGCAGCGCACGACCTCTTCGGCCGGGACTTCGTCGAAGACCATTTTGAAGAAGTTCGCGGCGTAGGACAGGTCGGTCGTCGGGGCGACCGGGTCGAGGCCGTGGCGGCGGCGGTGGTCGATGGCGACGATCGTCGGCAGCTGTGCGTAGAGGCGCTCGGACTTGGCGCGGTTGGCCCCCTCGCCTTCGACGTCTGCCTCCGGGTCGACGGCGCCGAGGTAGGCGACGGCGGTTTGCACGACGTGCATCGGGTGGCAGTCCTTCGGCAGGCCGAGGATGAGGTCGACGAGCTTGTCATCGACCTGGCGCTGGGAGCGCTCACGCTCGGTGAACTCGGCCAGCTGGTCCTTGGTCGGCAGCTCACCGTTCCAGATGAGGTAGGCGACCTCCTCGAAGGTGCAGTTGGCGGCCAGCTCCTGGACGGGGTAACCGCGGTAGGTCAGCGAGTTGGTCTCCTGGACGACCTTGGAGACAGCCGTGGTGTCGACGACGACGCCTGCCAGGCCCTTCTTGATGTCGTTCTCGGTCACTGGTGACCCTCCTGTGAGAAGTTGAAGATGTCTGCATCGAAGTCGTTGTACGCACCGTAGTCGATGGTCTCGTACAGGTCGGCACGCGTCTGCATGCCCTCGACGATGCTTTCCTGGGTGCCTTCGGCGCGGATCGTCTCGAGTCCGCGCTTGATGGCGCCCATCGCGATGCGCAGCGTCGTCACCGGGTAGATGACGAGCCGCACGCCGGCACCGGCGAGCTGTTCGGTGGTGAACAGCTCGCTCTTGCCGAATTCGGTCATATTGGCCAGGATCGGGACGTCCACCGCCGAGGCGAAGGTCTCGAATTCTGACAGGTCCCGCATGGCCTCGGGGAAGATGAGATCCGCGCCGGCGTCGGCGTAGGCCTTCGCCCGGTCGATCGCGGCATCCAGGCCCTCACCGGCGCGGGCGTCGGTGCGGGCGCAGATGACGAAGTTCTCATCCCGGCGGCCCTTGACGGCCGCGGAGATCCGCTTGACCATCTCGGAGGTGCTCACGACCTCCTTGCCGTCGAGGTGGCCGCAGCGCTTGGGGTTGACCTGGTCCTCCAGGTGCATGCCCGCCAGGCCTGCGTCCTCGAACTCCTGGACGGTGCGGGCGACGTTCATCGCCTCGCCCCAGCCGGTGTCGGCGTCGATGAAGGTCGGCAGGTTCGTCACCCGCGAGATGTTGCGGCCGTGGGCGACGACCTCGGTCAGCGTCGTGAGCCCGATGTCGGGCAGGCCCTGCGCTGCGGAGAACGCACCGCCGGAGATGTAGACGCCTTCGAAGCCGAGCTGCTCGATGATCTGGGCGTTGATCGGGTTGATCGCGCCCGGGAACTGGACGATCTCGCTGCCGGCGAGCAGTTCACGGAACCGCTGGCGGCGCTGAGCTGCTGGTGTTGTGGCGCCGAGCATCAGAAGATTCCCTTCGATCCGGTGTGTTCGAGGCCCTCGACGACGAAGGACAGTTCGCGGACCTCATCGGCAGACAGCTCCGGCAGGCGCTGGACGAGGTCGAGGAAGCGGTCCTGCTCCTCGTCGGCGATGATGCCCTTGGCCAGGGTGCGGAACTTCTCGACGTAGTTCTCGCGGACGAACGGGCGCGCACCATTCGGGTGGGCGTCGGCGACGGCGATCTCGTCGACCATCGTCGAGCCGTCCTCGAACTCGATCTCAACGCGGCCGCCGAAGGCCATCTCGTCGGGGTCGGTCGAGTGGTAGCGGCGGGTCCACTCGGGATCTTCGGTGGTCTCGATCTTGTGCCACAGCGCGACGGTCTCGGGACGGGCGGCGCGCTCGGGAGCGTAGGAGTCCTCGTGGTGCCAGCCCTGGTCCTCCATGGCGACGGCGAAGATGTACATGATCGAGTGGTCCAGCGTCTCGCGGGAGGCCTTCGGGTCCATCTTCTGAGGGTCGTTGGCGCCGGTGCCGATGACGTTGTGGGTGTGGTGCGAGGTGTGGATGACGATCTTCTTGATCTTGGTCAGATCGTCGATCTCCTTGCCCATCTTGCGGGCGAGGTCGATGAGCGCCTGGGCCTGGTACTCAGCCGAGTGCTCCTTGGTGTAGGTGTCGAGGATCGCGCGCTTGGCTTCGCCCTTCTCGGGCAGCGGCACGGTGTAGCGGGCCTCGGGGCCGGAGAGGATCCAGGCGATGAAGCCGTCCTCGCCTTCGTAGATCGGGCTCGGGGCGCCTTCGCCGCGCATCGCGCGGTCGACGGCCTCGACGGCCATCTTGGCGGCGAATGCCGGTGCGTGGGCCTTCCACGAGGAGATCTCGCCCTTGCGGGACTGGCGGGTGGCGGTGGTGACGTGCAGTGCCTGCTGCACGGCCTGGAAGGTCACCTCGGTCGGCAGGTGCAGCATCGCACCGATGCCGGCTGCGGCAGAGGGGCCGAGGTGGGCGACGTGGTCGATCTTGTGCTCGTGCAGGCAGATGCCCTTGACGAGGTCGACCTGGATCTCGTAGCCGGTGGCGATGCCGTTGACGAGGTCCTTGCCGTCGACGCCGAGGTGCTGGGCGACAGCGAGGATGGCCGGGATGTTGTCACCGGGGTGCGAGTAGTCCTTGGCGAGGAAGGTGTCGTGGAAGTCGAGCTCGCGCACGGCCACGCCGTTGGCCCAGGCGGCCCATTCCGGGGAGACGGTGTCGTCGAGCGGCTGGCCGAACACGGTGGCGCCGGGCTTGGACTTGTGCGGCAGCGCCTGCTCGCGGGCGTGGGTCGGTGCGTCACGGCGGACCGAGGCGGCGGCGACGGCGGCGTTGTCGATGATGCGGTTGATGACCATGTCGGTCACGTCGGCTTCGACGGCGACGGGATCGGATGCGACTTCTGCGATCTTCCAGGCCAGCTGATCTTCGCGGGGGAGGTTTTCCGAGCTCTTATACGTGCGGACTTCATGGTTGATCATGGAGATTCTCCTTATCTCGACGTCGGCAGCCGAGGTGTCGGCGACGCTGACCGTCAGGGCCCGAGGTGTTCGCGGGCTGCATTCAACTGTATGAGCGGCGCGGGCTGAGCGCCACGCCACACTTTATCTTGATATCAAGATAAAACATGAGCAGGGGCAGCACAAACGCCGTACGTTCTCTAGGATGCCACGCGCACATGTGGCCTCGCTCACCGGGTCCCGTCCCAGCTGCGCGGCCAGCCCGCTGGCCTGCGCTGATGCCCTGCCGGTTCAGTCCTCTGCCGGCTGTCCGGTGCCCTGGATGATCGAGACGAGGGTGATGAGCGACAGCCGGGCTCCCGGATGCGCCCGGAGCTTGCTGTCTCCGGCGTCGATGAGCACGCCGCCGGAGCGCCAGTCGCCGAGGATCCGCAGCAGGGTCTCAGACGTGCCGGCGAGCACGACATGGGCGAAGCTCTCCCCGGAGATCGTCTCCGGGGCGTAGCCGAGGAGCCGGAAGAACTCGGCGGTGTGGGCCTTGAGCCGCTCGTCGGTCTCGAGCACAGCGTGGATCTGCTCGGATTCGGGCAGGCTCACCCGCCCGCCGGCACCGAGGTACATCGCCAGGGTCGAGAACAGCGGGATATCGAGGTCACCGGCGCCGGTGACCTGGGTGTTGACCTGCTGCCAGTGGTTCGCCGCGGCGAGCGCCCAGACGCTGAGCCAGCGGGCGAGCGCCCCGGCCTGCTCGTCACTGGGCTCGATCGCACGGCCGGCAGCCACCGCCTCGGCGACGGGGCCGAACAGCTCGGGCAGGCCGACGGTCACCGACTCAGACCCGGCCTGTTCGAGCATGCCGGTCAGCAGCAGCGTCGCCCAGGCCCGCTCGGTCAGCGGCAGCTCAGCCAGCGTCTTGGCGCCACCGGCCTCTTCGAGTCCGGCGAGTTCGGCGACAGCGGCGAGCTCCTCACCGCTCAGCTCGCCGGTCTCGGCGGCCGGGCGCTGCGCGTTCGGACCGGAGGCGACCCAGTGCCAGATCCGCAGCGCGGCGGCCACGACCGACACCTCGGCGATCTGGGCGGCGTCGACAGCCTGCGATTCGGGCTGGTCGATCTGGTCCTCGGCGTCCAGGAGGCCGAAGAGGGTCATGGCGATCGGGTGGTAGTGGGCGCTGATCTCGTCGGCGAGATGCTGGTCGGCGCCGGTGGGCTGCTCGTTCATGTCATCGCTCATGCCCCGAACCTATCGCAGCCCCGGCGGTTCACGCTTCCCGCTCCTGCGGACATGCGCCTGGAGTCTGGCCTGACCAGAGCCCGTGTGGAACCATGGGACTATGACACGCACCGCTTTGGCTTTCGATGAGAACTGGCTCGAACCCGATGAGCTGGCCCGGCTGCGCAGACGCCTGCCGATGGCCTACATCAATGCGGTGCCGGTGCTGCTCGACGACCACGGTGTGCCGGAGAAGGTCGGGCTGCTGCTGCGCACCGGCGATGACGGCTCGCTCGTGCGCGAGGTGATCGGCGGGCGGGTGCGCTTCCACGAGACCCTGCGCGATGCGCTCATGCGCCATGCCGAGAAGGACCTCGGGCCGCTGGCGTTTCCGTCGCTGCCGAGCTCGCTCAACCCGTTCCACGTCGCCGAGTACTTCCCGACCGAAGGTGCCTCCAAGCTTCACGATCCGCGCCAGCATGCGATCGCCCTGTGCTACATCCTGCCGGTGCAGGGTGAGTGCACACCGCGCCAGGATGCGCTCAGCCTCGACTGGCTGACCCCGGACGAAGCACTGCGCGAGGACATCGTGGCGGAGATGAACCACGGACAGGAGCACATCGTCAAAGCCGCCCTGGCGTACATGGGTCTGCTACCGTAGACGCGACGACAGGGGAGCGCTCATGAGGAGCGCTGAGAGTGCACAGTTGCAGACCCTCGAACCTGACGCGGTTCATACCGCCGGAGGAAGTCGAGTCTCTTCACCCCTCCTTGCCTGATTGAAGGAGGATTTGCGATGTCTGACGTCCAGACCCGCCACACCCATCACGAACCCAACAACATGCCTGCCGGAGTTCCGGCGACGATGCGCTGGAGGGTCGTCGACATTGTCGTCGCCTCCGTGCTCGCCGTCGCGATCGGCATCGTGTTCTGGGCCTGGTCGAACTCCTGGGAGACGATCAGCGCCCCGTTCCAGGCCCTCTACCCGCCGACGAAGGGACTGCTGACCGGCGTGTGGGTGCTCGGCGGCGTGCTCGGCGGGCTCATCATCCGCAAGCCCGGTGCAGCG
Organism: Brevibacterium luteolum; assembly: GCF_025147615.1. Taxonomy (NCBI): domain Bacteria; kingdom Bacillati; phylum Actinomycetota; class Actinomycetes; order Micrococcales; family Brevibacteriaceae; genus Brevibacterium; species Brevibacterium luteolum. The sequence continues at coordinate 84,498 of NZ_JALXPM010000001.1, forward strand.
CTGTACGTCGAGGTGCTCGCTGCGATTGTCTCGGCGGTGCCGGGCAACTACTTCGGGCTCATGGTCATCGTCTCCGGGCTCATCCAGGGCTTCGGCGCTGAGATCATCTTCGCCTCGCTACGCTACCGCCGCTACACCTTCATCGCCACGCTGCTCGCCGGCCTGGGTGCCGGGCTGTCGCTGGCGATCGGCGAGAACATCCTCTACAACGCCGCCTGGACGTTTGAGCACAAGGCGCTCTACACCGTCTTCGCCGGCATCTCCGGCATGGTGCTCGCCGGCCTCGTCTCGTGGTTCGCGCTCAAGGCGATCGCCCGCACCGGTGCGCTGGGCGCCTTCGCGTCCGGACGCAGCGCGCGAGAAGTCTGATGGCCGCCGCGACCCGCGGCGTCGACGTCCTCGCCCGCGGCTTCGGCTGGCGGCACTCCGGGCGCAAGCGCGCCGCTGTCAGCGACATCGACCTGCGCATCGAGGCCGGTGAGCGCGTCCTGCTGCTCGGCTCCTCAGGGGCTGGGAAGTCGACGCTGCTGCATGCGATCGCAGGAGTCCTGCCGGCCGAGTCCGGGTACCGGACCGGCGAGCTGCTCGTCGGCGGCCGCCCACCGGATCCCACCTCGGGCACCACCGGGCTCGTCCTGCAGGACCCGGACGCGCAGGTGGTGCTCGCCCGGCTCGGCGACGATGTGTGCTTCGGGATGGAGAACACCGGCGTCGACCCGGCCGCGATGCCCGCCCGCGCCCGCAAGGCGCTGTCCACCGTCGGCCTCGATCTGCCGTGGGATCATCCGACGTCGGCGCTGTCCGGCGGGCAGAAGCAGCGCCTTGCTCTGGCCGGCGTGCTCGCCATGGCTCCCGGGCTCATGGTGCTCGACGAGCCGACGGCCAACATCGATCCGGCCGCCGTTCCCGAGGTGTGCCAGGCGGTTCTCGACGCGCAGGCCGCCTCTGGTGCGACCCTGCTCATCGTCGAACACCGGGTCGACATCTGGGCCGATCACGTCGACCGGATCATCGTGCTCGGCGAGTCCGGGCTGGTCGCCGACGGTGCGCCCGATGCGGTGCTGCACGACCCGGCGCTGCGCGGCATCCTGGCTGGCGCTGGGGTCTGGCTGCCTGGTGCCGCACTCCCCCAGCCGCGCGTCCCGCGGCCGGCGGGTGCGGTGCTGCTGGAGGCCGAGAAGCTCGCCGTCGCCCGCTCCCGCCGTGGCCCGGTCGCCGTCAGTGACCTCAGCGTCGACCTCGCCGAAGGCCAGGCGCTCGCACTCGTCGGGCACAACGGCGCTGGCAAGTCGACGACCGCGCTCACCCTCGGCGGCCTGCTGCCTGCCCGTGCTGGGAGGGTGCGGGCCACGCCGCGGCTGCTCGACCTCGGGCGCGGGGCGCCCCGCCGCGACGACCCGCACCGGTGGCCGGCGGCTGACCTCGTCGCCCGGATCGGCACGGTGTTCCAGGAGCCGGAGCATCAGTTCCTCACGACCACGGTCGCCGATGAGCTGCGGCTGGGTCCGCGCCAGGCCGGTTGTGCCCAAGCCGAAACCGAGGCGCGGGTGGCCGAGCTGCTCGAACGCCTGCGGCTGACCCGGCTGGCGCATGCGCATCCGCACACGCTCTCCGGTGGGGAGAAGCGGCGGCTGTCGGTGGCGTGCATGATGGCGACCCGCCCGCCGGTGCTCATCATCGACGAACCGACCTTCGGCCAGGATGCGAACACGTGGCGGGAGCTCGCGGCGCTCAGCTGCGAGCTGCTCGACGCCGGCACCGCGATGCTGACCGTCAGCCATGATGCGGAGTTCCTCCAGGCGATCGCCGCTGAGCGGATGCTCTTCGGCCGCGGACAGGCGGTGCGCGCATGAACGCCGACCTCCTCGTCCCCGTCGTCCGGGAGACCCCGCTCGTGCGCTGCAATCCAGTCGCCAAGCTCGCCGCCGGTGCAGTGCTCGCCATCGCGGTCGTGCTCAGCATCGACGTCGTCTCCGCCGCGGTCATGCTCGGACTCGTCATCCTCATGCTGCCGCTCACCGGCCTCGACCTGGCCGTGCTCGTCAAGCGGCTGTGGTTCCTGCCGCTGGCCGCGCTCATGGCCGGCTGGGGCACCGCGCTGCTGTCGCAGAAGACCGGCACCGTCATCGTCGATGCCGGCCCTCTGCTGCTCACCAGCGACTCGCTGACGATGGGTGCTGCGGTGGCGCTGCGCGCGCTCGCGCTCGCGCTGCCGGCGGTCATGCTCATCGCGACGATCGACCCGACCGACCTGGCCGACAGCCTCATCCAGCACCTGCGGCTGCCGGCGACCTTCGTGCTCGCGGCACTCGCCGCCGCCCGGCTCGTGACCCTGTTCATCGCCGAATGGCAGACGCTTGCGCAGGCGCGCCGGGCCCGAGGTGTGGCCGGCGGGAACGTGTTCGCCCGGATCGGCGGGTTCTTCCAGACCTCGTTCGCACTGCTCGTGCAGGCGATCCGGCGCGGCACCCGGCTGGCGATGGCGATGGAGGGCCGCGGCTTCGGTGCGCAGAACCGCACGTGGGCGCGGGTCTCGACATTCCATCCCCGCGACGGAGCCCTCGTCGCCGGTGCGATCATCGCCGCTGCCGTCACGATCGGTGCGGCGGTGGCGGCTGGGACCTGGAACTTCATCTTCACGATCGGGTCGTGACACCCGCCGTGTTCAGGCCCGGACGGAGACGCAGACGAGGAAGTCGCTGTCGGCTGCGAACGGCTGCAGCGTCCAGGTCGCGAAGCGGTGCTCGATGCGCAGGCCGGCCTGGGTGAGGTCGTCGGCGTATTCGTCGAAGTCGTAGCCGCGGCCGGCGCCGAAGCCGGTGATGAGCCGCCCGCCGGGGGCGAGCACGGAGGCGAGGTTCGCGATGACGGCTGAGCGGGAGGCGGGGTCGAGGAAGGTCATGACGTTGCCGGCGCTGGCGGCGATGTCGAAGCCGTCGCCGAGCTGCTCGGGGCCGGTCTCGGCGAGGTCGCCGACGTGCCATTCGCCTGCCGGGCAGGTCTCGCGCGCCTCGCTGATGAGCACCTCGTCGAGGTCGATGCCGACGATGCTGTGCCCGCGCTCAGCCAGGTATGCTCCGACTCGGCCGGTGCCGCAGCCGGCGTCGAGGATGCGGCTTCCGCGTTCGGCCATCGCGTCGATGAGCCGGGCCTCGCCGTCGAGGTCGTGGCCGGCGGCAGCGAGGCTGCGCCAGCGCTCGGCGTAGCGGTGCGAGTGCTCGGGATCCTTGGCGATCATCTGCGCCCACTGGTGCTGGTAGCTCATGGGCTCATCGTATCCCCGCGCCCGAGGCGAAGACCTCGGTGAGCACATCGGTGACGGCGGTGATGTCGGGCCGGTCGGCCTGCTCCTCCCGGCTGATGACGACGATGTGCCGGCCGCCCGCCTCGGTGCCGTCGACCAGCTGCAGCCCGCCCGGGGCGAGCGCCATCATGACCGGGGTGCCGAGCGTGTAGCCGAGCCCTGAGTGCACCATCGCCAGGGCCACGGAGGTGTCGGTGATGATGTGGGTCTCGCGGGCGGCGAACCCGAGGCCTGCGATCGCGAAGCGGACCGCCCGGCCCTGCAGCGACCGGCTCGGCGGCAGAATCCACGTGCCACCGGCAAGCTCCTCATGCGACGGCGCCTGCCCGGCAGGGGCGACGACGGAGAACTCCTCGCTGTGCACGCGCTTGACCCGCAACCCGCGCTGCGGGGCAATCGGAGCGGCCGGATAATCGATGCCGATGCCGACGTCGATGCGGCCGGCGAGCACCGCCTCGGGCATGTGCTCGACATCGATCTCACGGGCCTGCACGCCCGAGCCGGTCAACCGGCTGGCCGCGGCGGCGAAGGCGACGACCGAAGCCGAGCCGAACACCCCCAGGGTCACCGCGCCGACGCGACCGAAGTCCTGACCGCGCACCGCCTCGGCGGCCTGCTCCTCAGCGGCGATGACCGCCCGCGCACGCTCGAGCAGGGTGCGGCCGGCCTCGGTGAGGGTGAAGCCGCGACCGGCGGCGACGAGCAGATCGGCGCCGATGACCCGGCGCAGGGTCGCCATGTGCTGGCTCACCGCCCCGGGCGTGTAGCCGAGCGCGCGGGCGGCCGCGCTCATGGTGCCGAGCTCGGCGACGGCGACGAAGGCGCGCAGCTGCACGAGCGTCCAGTTCATCGCCATCGGCACTCCCCCGTTCTGCCACATTCTCCATCGGCCGCACCGGCCGCCTTTCAGTAATACTAAACGCTGCATTCACAGTTCATCGCTGTCAGGACGTTGCCTGGAGCCGGTTGGCTGGCGGAAGATGACAGCACACGCAGTTGTGAGACCCGACACAGTCGTCGGGCCTGTGCTCCCGGCGCAGACTGGCGGACCCACACGGTCCCGGCAGGCCGCGCCGGCCTGAAGAGGAGGAGGTTCACCATGACTGTTCCCCTGCCCCCGAGCGCCTCGATCGTCATCATCGGCGGCGGCATCATGGGCGTGGCAGCCGCGTACTACCTGGCCGAGGCCGGTGTCGAGGACATCGTCGTCATCGAACGCGACCAGCTCGGCTCCGGATCGACGTGCAAAGCCGCCGGCGGCCTGCGCACGCAGTTCTCCGACGAGACCAACATCATGCTCGGCGCCCGCAGCCTGGAGACATTTCGCCGGTTCGAGACCGACTTCGACACCGACCTCGATCTCGTCACCAGCGGCTACCTGTTCCTGCTCGACAACGACGCTGATGCTGCAGCGTTCGAGCGCAACGTCGAGCTGCAGCGCTCCCTCGGCCAGTCCTCGCGGATGCTCACCGTCTCCGAAGCCCACGAGCTCTCCCCGGTGATCTCCACCTCGGGCCTGGTGGCAGCCGCCTTCAACCCCGAGGACGCCCACTGCACGCCCGAGGCGGCGGTCAGCGGGTTCGCGTGCGCGGCGCGCAAGCGCGGGGTGACGTTCGTGCAGAACTGCGAGGTCACCGACATCGTCACCACCGGCGACGAGATCCACGGGGTGACGACGTCGAAGGGCGAGATCGCCACCTCGCGCGTGGTGTGCGCGGCCGGTGCGTGGTCGCAGCGGATCGGCGAGATGGCCGGCGTCGACCTGCCGGTCACCCCGCTGCGCCGGCACGTCGCGGTGACCGAGCCGGTCGACTTCGATGCGACGAAGCTGCCGTTCACCATCGACTTCACCACCTCGTTCTACTTCCACTCCGAGTGCCGCGGACTGCTCATGGGCGCCCCGGAGGTCGAGGACGTCCGCGACTTCAATCTGCACACCGACCCCGCCTGGCTCGACCGGCTCGCCGAGCTCATCGAGCACCGCGCGCCGGCCCTCGGCGACGTCGGAATCGGCAAGGGCTGGGCCGGCCTGTACGAGTGCACCCCCGATCACAACGCGCTCATCGGCACCGCCGCCCAGCTGCCCGGATTCATCTACGCGACCGGGTTCTCCGGCCACGGGTTCCTGCAGGGCCCGGCCGTCGGCGAGGTCGTGCGCGACCTCTACCTCGGCCGCGAACCGTTCGTCGACGTCAGCGGCCTGAGCGTCGAGCGGTTCGACCGCGAGGAGCTGCGCGTCGAGATGAACGTCGTATAAGCCAGCGATCTGCGACACACTGAAGACACCCCCACAAGAGAAGGAGCATCCATGACCTTTCCCAGCCAGGACGCCATCATCCAGCTCACCCGCGAAGGACTGGCAGCCTGCGGCATCGACTTCGATTCGCTGCTGACCGAGCAGTCGGCGCAGTCGATGCCGCTGCCCTCCCCCATCACCGGCCAGATCCTCGGCCACATCGCCGTCGACACCCCGGAATCCGCCGCCGAGGCGGTGGCCAAGTCCCAGCAGGCGTTCCGCCAGTGGAAGGACGTGCCGGCTCCCGTGCGCGGCAAGGTGGTGCAGCGCTGGGGCCGCCTGCTCGAAGAGCACAAGGACGAGCTGGCCAAGCTCGTCACCGTCGAGGCCGGCAAGACCCCGTCCGAGGCGGCCGGCGAGGTGCAGGAGATGATCGACATCTGCGAGCTGGCCGTCGGCCAGTCGCGGCAGATGTACGGCAAGACGATGCCGAGTGAGCGTCCGGGTCACCGGCTCATGGAGACCTGGCATCCGCTCGGTGTCGTCGGCATCATCACGGCGTTCAACTTCCCGGTTGCCCCGTATGCGTGGAACACCGCGCTGGCGATCGCCTGCGGTGACACGGTGATCTGGAAGCCCTCGGAGGCATCGACGCTGTCGGCCCTGGGCGCGAATGCGCTGCTGGCGCAGGCCGCGAAGGAAGAGGGCGCACCAGAGAACCTCAATCTGCTGCTCGTCGGCGATCGGTCTGTGGGCGAGGTGCTCGTCGAGGATGAGCGCGTCGCGCTGCTCTCGGCGACCGGTTCGGTGCCGATGGGCCGGGCTGTCGGCCCGAAGGTGCAGCAGCGCTTCGGCCGTCTGCTGCTGGAGCTCGGCGGCAACAATGCTGCGATCGTCGCCCCGAGCGCGGACATGGATCTGTCGCTGCGCGGTGCGGTTTTCGCTGCCGCCGGTACGGCCGGTCAGCGCTGCACGACGCTGCGCCGCCTCATCGTGCACGCCGATATCGTCGACGAGCTCGTCGGGAAGATCGTCAACGCCTACGGCACGCTCAGCATCGGTGCGCCGACGGAGAATGGTGTGCTCGTCGGGCCGCTCATCGGCAAGAAGGCCTTCGATGACATGCAGTCGGCGCTTGAGGCCGCGAAGGCTCAGGGCGGCGAGGTGCTGTGCGGCGGCGGCCGCGTGCTCGCCGATGACGCGCCGGATGCGTACTACGTCGAGCCGGCGGTCGTGAAGATGCCTGGTCAGACGGAGATCGTGGAGGCGGAGACGTTCGCACCGATCCTCTACGTCATGGAGTACACGGATCTCGACGATGCGATCGAGCTGAACAACGCTGTGCCGCAGGGCCTGTCGTCAGCGATCTTCACGCAGGATCAGGCTGAGGCCGAGCGCTTCCTCGCCGGTTCGGACACCGGCATCGCCAACGTCAACATCGGCACCTCCGGTGCTGAGATCGGCGGTGCTTTCGGTGGCACGAAGGAGACCGGTGGCGGACGCGAGTCCGGCGCGGATTCATGGCAGGCGTACATGCGCCAAGCGACGAACACCGTCAACTACTCAGGTGAGCTGCCGCTGGCCCAGGGAGTGAAGTTCCTCTGATCTGGAGCTGACCTGATCAGCGGCTAGCTTCAGCTGCAGGTGGGCTGATCACCGCTGTCATCGCCCCGGTTCGAGCATTGAGTTCGGACCGGGGCGATGGACGTATCCGGGTGGTGGGAATCGATCAGAACGGCGGTGGGTCAATCGAGTTCTCCCAGCCGCCGGTCGGTTCACCCTTGAGGTAGTCGACGACGTTCCGCGGCTGGGGTTTCTGTTCGGAACCTGGCTTAGTCTGCGGGGCAGACGCTGCATCGTCCGGACTTTCCGACTTCTCCTGCCGCTTCTGACGCGGTGGGCACGCTGGATCAGCTGCTGGTGTGGAATCAGCAGGTCGGTATGTCCGCGCGGTGGTTGATCCGGCGGAATCGTCTGGGTCATCGTCTCCGCCGGAGCGATCCGGTATTCGCAGAACCGGTTCCGGGCTGGGATTGGGCAGCCGCCCTTCAGCCATAGCGGCGAAGTGCTCAGCGTTGAGGACTCCGAGCAGGCTTTCGGGAATGGTCACCGGATTGCATGTGCGGCCCTCCATCTCCCAGCAGATCATCTCGGTGTTTCCGCAGGATGAGAGGCGCAGCACGCCCTGTGTCTTGAGCTGGTGGTGCATCTTGCACAGCGGGTGCAGGTTCTTCATCGTCGTGAGCCCACCGGCTGCCGGGTGCCTGTGGTCGAAAGGCCGCTGGTGATCGAGTTCAGCCTTGCGCGCTGGTTGGTGGCAACCTGGCGCGGTGCAGTACTGCCACTTCTCCACCAAAGCGATGCGCATCGCCTCGGGAATGGTGTAGGTCTGCGCCTGCGCGTCGCGCACCTTTCCGGTTTCAGGGTCGGTGAGGATGCGATAGACGGTCTTCGGCCCGGACCCGACGATGTGGCGTGCGGCCTCGGGATTGATGGGGATGCCGTTGAGCGTGCCGGGGATATCGGCGTCCTCGTTCAGCAGCGTCATCATCGGCACGGTCATGTTCACGCGCGCCTGGCGGCGCAGCCATTCGGTGTCGGTTGGGCAGGTGAAGCGCACGCGCGTGCGGTCTGATTCGACACCGGGGATGGACTCCGCGCCTGCTTCGTCAGCCGGGGCGCATTCGGACTCGGTGGCGAGAATCGCGCCGGCCAGCAGGTCGAATTTTAGCTGCTCGAGTGTGCGCTCCTCGACCGAGACGTGCCCTTCTGGCAGTTCTTCGCCGAAGACTGAGAGCTGGCCGCGCCGGATCGCTTTGGCCATGCCTGCGAGACGCGCTTCCAGGAGCACGAGAGAGTGTGTGGGGCCGATGAGCGTCATCTCGCTGGTGCCGTTGGCGTTGTGGTGTGTGACGACGCGGCGTCTGGAGAAGGCTTCCTCGTTGCGCTCATCATCGGTCATGAGCGCGGCGATCAGCTCGTTGACTGCGCGGCGGAAGTAGACCATCTTCGTCGCCCGGCATTGGGAGATCTTGTCGTCGAAGATAGGCATCTTGCGCGCCGGCAGCTTGCCTGCAGCACGCACTGCATATTCCAGACGATCGAAGGAGAGCTCACCTGCGCGCACCATCGACAGCAACCGGGGTGTGCCGAGGATGGCGCGTGCCGCGCGCTTGACCTTGGTCACGGCCGACTGCGTGGTGCAGTCATACACTTCGGTGAGGCCGAGGAGCAGCTCACTTGTGAAGGTGTCCTCAACCTGGGCGAGTGCGGCGGCCATGCTCTCTGCGATCTGCGCTTTGACCCCGTCGGCGATCGGGCGGAACTGGCTCTTCGCCTTCTTCTTGCCGCGCGTGCGGTCATCCGCACTGACAGCGCCGAGGCGTGAGAAGCGTCCGTGGGCGCTGTGGCCGATGATCGTACGCGGTCGCAGCTTGCCTTTGCGGCGGGGGCGGATGTCGAGGTTCTGGTGGATCAGCGTGCTGTGGATGCTGTCGGTATCGCTGAGGTCGGGCAGTCCGCGATCCCAGCTGAGGTCCGCCTCGATGCGATGCATTGCGGAGGGATCGATGACGAAGGTGACGTGATCCATCGCCTCGTTGCCTGACTTCAAGGTCTCGACGTCTGCATCTTCCATCCCCTGGTGGCCTCGCATAAACTCCATGAGCTGTTCTTCGGTGCAGGGGACCGTCCACTCGATCGTCTCTGAGGACGTAGAAGCCGGTGGCACGTGCCGGAATCGCGCTGGCCGGTACTTGATCCACGTGTCTACGGTGGCGGCGAGCTCGCGGTACTCAGGCTCACGGTCCAGGCGCGCACTGTAGCTCGCGAGCACGTCCTCGAACTCGTGCACTTTGAGCAGTCCTTGGGCGACGCGGCTGGCGTGCAGCCGGTTGAGCCGGTCATCGAGGTCTCCGCGCACGGCCTCGCCGTGACTTCTGCGCCCCGTGGCAGCCCGGCCGGGCAGAACTCCTCTGTACCGCGGGCGGCTGATGTGCGAACGGAGGGCGGCCTCGATCAATGGCACTGTTTCCTCAGGATCAGGAGTCCGAGTTCTCATTGCCGCCACCTCCTCGTGGACGATCAAGAGGTGAAGAGCACCTCTTTAGTTCGATTATAATCGTGCTTATGTGTGATGTCTAGGTGTATTTCCCCTGTTGTCGACGGCCGGAAACAACCGGCTTCCGATCTGCTTCCCACACTAGGCGAGGGCACTGACATCGCTTCCTGACCAGCGGTTATCCACAGCGGAGGCTGCGATGTCCGTGGCGCATGCCAGACTTGAGCACATGTCATACACCTGTACGGAATGCGGCTACAGCAGCATCAAGTGGCTGGGCAGATGCTCTCGCTGCGGCGAGTGGGGAACTCTCGAGCAGTCGGAAGCTGCCGGCGGCGCAACAGCGATCAAGACGCAGGCCAAGGAAGTGCCGGCGAGCAAGCTCGCCAAGCCGATCACCGAAGTCGACGGCACTCGCACCCGCGCATTCCGCACGGGGGTCTCCGAACTGGACCGGGTCCTCGGCGGCGGCGTCGTCCCCGGTGCGGTCATCCTGCTCGCCGGCGAGCCGGGCGTCGGCAAGTCCACTCTTCTCCTCGACGTGGCCGGGCGGGCCTCGCGCGAGTCGGGAGAGGGGCGCCGCGCCCTCTACATCACCGGTGAGGAATCGGCCGGTCAGGTGCGGCTTCGCGCTGAGCGCATCGGCGCCATGCATCCCGACCTCCTGCTGGCCGCAGAATCCGATCTCGCGACCGTGCTCGGCATGATCGTCGAGATCCAGCCGGAGCTGCTCATCATCGACTCGGTGCAGACGCTGGCCTCCGCCGAGGTGCAGGGCGTGCCCGGCGGCGTGACGCAGGTGCGCGAGGTGGCGGCGGCGATCATCCGCGCAGCAAAGTCGCTCGACGTGCCGACCGTGCTCGTCGGGCACATCACCAAGGACGGCACCGTCGCCGGCCCGCGGCTGCTGGAACACCTCGTCGATGTTGTGTGCGAGTTCGAAGGCGATAAGCACTCGCGCCTACGGCTGCTGCGCGCGGTGAAGAACCGCTACGGGCCCACCGATGAGGTCGGGTGCTTCGACATGACCGAGCTCGGCATCCAGTCGGTGCCCGACCCCACCGGTCTGTTCCTCTCACGCGGCAGCGGGCATGCGCCGGGCTCGTGCCTGACGGTCGTGCGGGAGGGCAAGCGCCATCTGCTCGTTGAGATCCAGACGCTTGTCGACAAGCAGACGAAGGGGGCGCCGCGGCGCACGGTCAGCGGGCTCGATGCCAACCGGCTCGCGATGACGCTCGCAGTGCTCAACAGCGAGCCGATGCTGCACAGCTTCGCCGAATGCGATGTCTACGCCTCTACTGTCGGCGGTGCCAAAGTCATCGAGCCGGCGGCCGACCTGGCGCTGGCACTCGCGCTGGAGTCCGCTTGGCAGTTCCGGCCGCTAGAGAACCGCGTCATCGCCATCGGGGAGATCAGCCTGTCCGGTGAGATCCGCAATGTCCCCGGCATCGAACAGCGGCTGGAAGAGGCATACCGGCAGGGCGTCAGCCATGCGATCGTCGCCGCCGGCGGGCTCAACAAAGTCACCGTCCCGCGCGGGATGGATGTGAGCGAATGCGACAGCATCCGGCAGGCCGTCGAAGCTGCCATGGGCCTCGAACTCAACAACACGACGCGCTGACCACACAACAACACCCCTTGCCCCGAGGATTGCGGCAGATCGGCAACACAACTGTTGCTCATTCGCAACAGTATTCCCCGCCGGGGTGCCACACGGTTCGCTAGCCTACTGAGAGGACCGTAGACATTGATCGGAGAGCATAGGTGCGCGCGGCGAGAAATCCCCTTTTCCTTGACGCTCAGCGCGAGGTCGACCAGACCAGCTACGATCTCGTCCTCTCCACTCTCGCAGCAGTCGCTCCGGGCACTGAGCTGCGCGACGGCCTCGAACGAGTGCTGCGCGGCCGCACAGGTGCGCTCATCGTGCTCGGCTCATCGAAGGTCGTCGACTCGATCTCCACCGGCGGGTTCAACATCGACATCGAATTCTCCGCCACCCGCCTGCGCGAGCTCGCCAAGCTCGACGGCGCCATCGTGCTCAGCCGCGACGCCTCCCACATCCACACCGCAGGCGTGCAGCTGCTGCCCGATCCCTCGATCGACACACAGGAATCCGGCACCCGCCACCGCACCGCTGAGCGCGTGGCCAAGCAGACCGGATTCCCCGTCATCTCCGTCAGCCAGTCGATGCAGATCATCCAGGTCTACGTGCACAGCATCCGGCACGTGCTCGAGACCTCCGACAGGATCCTCGCCCGCGCCAACCAGGCCCTCGACACCCTGGAGCGCTACAAGCACCGCCTCGACGAGGTCACCGCAACGCTGACGTACCTGGAGATCGTCGACCGGGCCACCCTGGCCGATATGCTCGTCGTTCTACAGCGCCAGGAGATGGTGCGCCGGATCTCGAAGGAGATCCAGACCTACATCCTCGAACTCGGCGACGACGCCCGCCTCATCACCCTGCAGCACGATGAGCTCGTCGGGCCCCGCAGCGACAGCCAGTATCACCTGCTGCGCGACTACATCGACGCGATCCCCGAGCACGACTCGATCGACAATGTCCTGCACAACCTCGCCGCGCTGCCCGGCCACGACCTCATCGACATCGACATCGTCGCCCGCACCATCGGCTCCTCAGCCGCCAGCGAATCCCTCGACCGCTACGTCTACCCGCTGGGCTACCGGCTGCTCTCGACGATCCGCCGCGTCCCGCCGATGGTCGTCGACCGGCTTGCCGAGCACTTCGGCCGCTTCACCGAGCTGCTGGCAGCCGAGCTCTCAGAGCTCAAGTCCGTCGAGGGCGTCGGCGAGCACCGTGCACGGATCGTGCGCGAGGGCCTCAACCGCATCGAAGAGGAAGTCCACGAGAACTGACGCAGCCTCCTGCACGTCCGTCAGCCTGCGACGTCAGGCCGCACCTCAGCACTGCAATCAGCCTTCGTCTTCGGGCTTCTCGGTCGGCTCCGGCGACGACTCCTCGACGGTGAACCGCGCGGGTTTGCTCTCCACCTCACCGAGCTTCGTCACCAGTTCGTACTCGCCTGCCTTGAACGAGTCACCGGTGCGGTTGCAGTTCTTGTCGGTTGGGATCATCTGCCACTTGAGCGTCGACTTGCGCTCGGTGCCCGGGGCGAAGACGCGCACGTCCTCATCCGCCTCGTCGCCACCCGGCGTGCAGTACTCCGTCGACCACTGCGTCTTGCCGTCCTGGCGGATCTCGAAGACCTGATGCTCCGGGCCCACCGAGATCGCACAGGCGACGTCGTGGTTGTTCTTCACCGTCAGCTCCAGGGTCGCCGAGGCGCCGGGCGCGTAGGATCCCTCATCGGTCCCGGCGATGATCTCCACGGCATCGGCCGGGCAGGCGCCCGAGGCCTCGTCCCCGGTCGGGGCTGGGAGGGTCGGTTCCGGCGACTGGGCGGCCGCCGCCTCGGCTGCGGCCTGATCGCGGGAGTCCTGGCGCACCTTCTGGATCGCCTTGACCATGAGCACGATGCCGAGCACGAGCAGGCAGACGACGATGAGGGCGAGCACGCCGACGACGATGCGCCGGCGGCGATAGACTGCAGGGTCGGGGCGGCGCGGGCCGCCGCCACCGGAGCCAGCCGTCGAGCGGGCTGCCGGGCGCGCGCCGCGAGCCGAACCCGGCCGGCGCCGCTGGGAACCCTGACCACGCGCAGAAGGAGACATCACCTGAAGCCTACGGGCTGCAGCTGTAAGCGACGACGATGACACACCGGACACCTGCCGAAACCGACCTCGCCGCCGCGCACGAGGCGGTCCTCACCTGGTTCGACGCCCACGCCCGCGACCTGCCGTGGCGGGCGCAGGGCACCTCGGCGTGGGCGGTGCTCGTCTCCGAGATCATGTCCCAGCAGACCCCGGTTGCCCGCGTCGTGCCCCGGTGGCGGGACTGGATGGCCCGCTGGCCGGCCCCGTCCGACCTCGCTGCCGCGCCCACCGCCGAGGTGCTGCGCGCCTGGGATTCGCTCGGCTACCCGCGCCGGGCCCTGCGCCTGAAGGAGTGCGCGGCCGTCATCGCCGCCGAGCACGGCGACCGGGTGCCGTGTGATGAGGAGACGCTGCGCGCACTCCCCGGCATCGGCGCCTACACCGCCGCCGCAGTCGCCTCGTTCGCCTGCGGGCGGCGCACCACCGTCCTCGACGTCAACATCCGCCGCGTGCTCGCCCGCGTCTTCGACGGCCACGCCCACCCCAAGGGCGCGCTGACCAAGTCCGAGACCGCCTGGGCCGCCCAGTTCGTGCCCGCCGACGGACCGGACGCCCGCCACGTAGCATGGAACGCCGGGGTCATGGAGCTCGGCGCGCTCGTGTGCACCTCCCGCAACCCGGCGTGTGAGGTCTGCCCGCTGGCCGAGCAGTGCCGCTGGCTGGCCGCCGGCCGCCCCGCCGGCGACGACCCGGCCCGGAAACCCAAAACCCAGGCGTGGCACGGCACGGACCGGCAGCTGCGCGGGGCGATCATGGCCGTCCTCAAGGCCGCCGAGGCGCCGGTCGCCCGCGACCTGCTCACCGCCTCGGCGACGGAATTCGACGGCGGGCCCGATGGCACGTTCGATGCGCAGGGCGCCGCGCACGAGGCGGCGGAGACGGCGATCCTGCGGGTGCGCGAGCTCGGCGATGGGCAGCGGATCGGCCGGCTCATCGACGCACTCATCGCCGACGGGCTGGCCGCCGAGAGCCGAGCCGGGCTGCACCTGCCGCACTGAAGCCGCAGGGCCCCGGGGCCCTGGCACCGGCGGCTCAGAGGTGCTTCATCATCCGCGAGTTGCCCAGGGTGTTCGGCTTGACGCGGGCGAGATCGAGGAACTCGGCGGTGTTCTCGTCATGGCTGTGCAGCAGCTCGACGTAGACCTCCGGTGAGACCGGGGTGCCGGTGATCTCCTCGAAACCGAGCGAGGCGAAGAACCGGGTCTCGAACGTCAGGCAGAACACCCGCCGCACCCCGATCGCCTGCGCATCGGCCAGCAGCTGCTCCATGAGCATCCGTCCGATCCCCCGCCCCCGGTAGTCCGGGTCGGCCGCCACGGTGCGTGCCTCGGCGAGGTCCTCCCACAGCACGTGCAGCGCCGCACAGCCGACGACCCGCTCTCCACCGGCGGCGCGCGGGTCGGTCACAAGCCGGAACTCATGCAGACCCTCGAAGTAGTTGACAGCTTCCTTGGCCACGAGGATCCGCTCATCGACCAGCGGCTGGACGAGCCCGCGGATCGCGTGTACGTCACTCGTGCGCGCCCGGCGCATGACGAGCCCGCCGGGCAGCGCACGGTGAGCGAAGTCGCGTTCGGCCCAAGCTGGCGCCGAGGCGGTCGACTCACTGGCGGGAGGCTCGTTCGCGGGAATCTGCTGGCTGGTCGGGTCGGCACTCATGTCGTCATGGTAGTCCCGGCACCGGTCACTGCCCGCTCACTGCCAGCCAGCGGACTGCGCACGTGCTCACGCCGTGTCTTGACGGCCGGTGGCGCGTGCGATCGCCGCGGTGTCCTGGCTGCGGGTGGTCATCAGCGCGTCTTTGTCGTGCCGTCGTGGCCGCCGGTGGTGCTGATCTTCTTCGCGTAGCAGGAGTCGGCATCGAGGCCGTGCGAACCGCACCAGGCGAGCGCCTGGTCAGGATCGTCGAAGGTGATGCCGACGATCGTGACGTAGAAGTCCTTGCTCTTGAAGCTCGCGTAGTCCCCGGACCACAGCAGCTTGACGCGCGGATGCTCCTCACGCAGCCGCTCGTGCTCATCGAGGATCGCCTGCTCGTCCCACGTCCGGCCCTCGGCTTCGAGGCCGACCTTCTTCGAGCTCAGCTGCGGCACCCAGCTGCCCTCGATGTCGGCGGCCACCTCCGAGGCGTCGGTGTCGATGCGCTGTCTGAGCGCCTCGGCTGGGTCGTCGGGCAGGGCGCCGTCGCTCGCCTCGGCGGTGGGGTCGTCGCCCTCATCGCTGGTCTCCCCGCCGGTCGGATCCTCGGTGGGGGCGGCAGACGGCGGCGCACTCGGGGCTGCGGTGGCATCGGAGTCGTCGTCGGAGTCGAACAGCTGAATGGCTCCCCAGCCGAGGCCGCCGCCGAGTGCCAGTACGAGCAGGATGCCGAGGATCACCGGCCATGGACCGCGCTTGCGGCGCTGCTGCGGGGGCTGTGGGCCGGCAGTGTAGGGCTGGCCGGGGGGCTGCTGCTGGGGCGTCGGCCAGTGGCACTGCGGCTGCTGGGGCTGCTGCGGCGCTGGCCAGTGGCTCTGCGGCTGGTTCCAGCCGTTGTGCTGCGGATCTCCCTGGGGCGGAACACTCATGGCTCTGTCTCCTGTCCTCGGCGGCACCTCACCCATGGACTGACTGTTCTCTTATGAACCATACACAGTACGTTCAGGTTCTTGTTATGGTGGGCACCGAGGAGCCTTGTGATCCGCTCATCCTCGTCAGCGTCGCTGGGCCATCAGTGGGAAACGAGAACTGAATCGACGTCGCAGAAGCTTCGCCCCTCCCCAGCGAAGGCGACTGAGCCAAGGAGCCGTCATGACCGACCAGCCGCCACCGGAACAGCCACCTGCGAACCCGCCCGGCGCGAATCCCGGTCGGCAGGGCATCCCGTCGCCGCCTTCCATACCGCCTCGGTCGACTTCTGGGCCGCAGCCGGCCGCCGGACCGCAGCCGGTCTATCACCAGCAGGCCGACGGACAGCAGCAGGCCTACAGTCAGCCCGCCGGATCCTACCTGGGCTCGCAGCCGCAGCAGGGGACCTACAGCTATCCCACCGGCCCGTGGCCGGCCCGCCAGAGCCCCATCGACGGGTTGACGATCCGCGAAGGCCTCGTGACCGCTGCCATCGGGCTGGCCGCCGGCTTCATCGCCTCGCTCATCATCTCCCTCATCGTCGTCTCCACCATCAACGACGCCATCACCGACGCTGCTGACGGCATGCCGACCGGTTCCCTCGGCTTCACTCTGCCCTTCATCCTCTTCGCCCTCGCCCTCGGCGGGTCGGCCGCACTGCGCTTCAGCGGTCAGGCCTTCGACGAGCTGAGCGCCTCAGCGGCAGTGCACTTCGCCGGAGCTCCCCTGCTCATCACTGCCGTGTTCACCACCGCTCTCGTGTGGTGGTCGATGCTGAGCGAACGGCGCCACCCCTCGCGCACCGTCGCGGCATTCTGGATCCGCATCGGCCTGACGACCCTGTCGCTGACCACCGTGCTGTTCCTGCTCCAGCTCATCTTCGCCTCGCGTTCGAACATCACCGAGGACTACTTCTCAGCCTCCCTCGAATTCTCCGCCGTGACCCCGCGGACGTTCTTCCTCCCCCTCATCTTCATCCTCATCGCCACGACCATCGGCCGGATCCTCGGCCACTACCGCGGCTGCGATGCCGCGGGCCTCCCGTGGCTGCGCTACGCCGCTGCCCCTGCGCGCACCGCGCTGCTGCATCTCGTCATCGTCGGCGCGATCTTCCTCATCGTTAGCTTCTTCGTCCTGCCGCTGCACTTCGACGTCCACGGCAGCTTCGTGCCGCTGCTCGCCGGCACCGCCGCACTCATGATGGCAGCGCTGACCCACTTCGGCGGCCTGTCCGCCAGCGGCCGCGCACTGGCCGGAGACAGCCACGAGGGCGGCTCGACAGCGGTGACGATGTTCAGCGACACGATCCCGGGCACCCTGTGGCTCGGCCTCCTCGCCGTGCTGCTGGCCGCCTTCATCGCCGCGATCGCCGCAGCCGTCACACGCCGGCCGAGCTGGGCCCACCAGCCCGGCGTCTCCAGTCCGTGGACCTCGATCTGGCAGCTGCCGGTGACCTTCGGCCTGCTGTGGGGACTGCTCTCGGTCGTACTGCTGCCGGTCAAGGTCAGCGGCCGGGCCAGCGGACAGGGCGCTGACCTGCTCGGCAGCGACATCCCGGCGATGCTGAATCTCAGTGTCGGCCTGCTGCCGTGGACGTTCCTCATCTTCGCCCTCTGGGGCCTGCTCATCGAGGTCCTCGCGATCACGATCGCACCCCGCATCGTGCTGACGATGCCGCAGCTGGCCGCGTGGCTCGGCGGGCGCGCCGTCCACCCGTACTGGGGTCAGCCGCTGGGCATCAGCGAACCGCGCGGTGCGCTGCGCCACCCGGACATGAAGACCCCTCCTCCCCCGGTCGCACCCCCAGGCGGATCAGCGACGCCGCCTCCGCCGAGCACCCCACCGGCCACCTCGGCACCGGCCGCAGCAGCGGCACCCTACACCGCCTCGGAACCGGTGCAGGCCACCCCGCCGCCACCGCCGGGATACGCGGCCGCGCCGATGGGCCCACCGCAGCCGATCGACCGGCGCAAGGCCAAGATCTGGGGCATTGCCGCCGGGGCGCTCGTGCTCGCACTGGTCGCCAGCATCATCGCCGTCGGGCAGATCAACTCGCGGTTCTACGGCCCCGACGGGGTCGTGCGCTCCTACCTGTCGAAGCTCTCCAGCGGTGACGCCGAGGGGGCACTCGCGCTGGCCGATGTCGATGTGCCGGTCGAGGAGCGGACACTGCTGACGAACGAGGTGCTCGGCAACGCCGCAGCCCGTCCGGACAGCATCTCGATCACCGACACCGAGGTCGACGGCGACACCGCCGTCGTCACCGCCGAGTTCGACCTCGGCGGCTCGAAGAGCGACGTCACGATGGACGTGCGCAAGGTCGGCAAGCGCGGAATCTTCTTCAACGACTGGCGGCTGGCCTCCCCGGGTCTGGGCCAGGTCGTCGTCGAGACCCCGAACCTCAGCCAGGTCAACGTCAACGGCGTGACCGTCCCGACAACCGACGGGATGCTCAGCCTGCCGGCCTTCCCGGCGCTCTACACCGTCAGCCTCGCCGACTCCTCGGACTATCTGGAGGCCGACGAGGTGCAGACGCGGGCGTTCTTCGAAGGCACCTCCGCAGAGGAAGCCGGCGGGGAGCTGCCGGTGCTGCAGGCCACGCCGACGCAGGCGTTCACCGATGAGGTGAACAAGCAAGTGCGCAGTCTGCTCGACTCGTGCGCAGGCAAGGCCGAGACCGAACCGGCCGGCTGCCCGTTCGGCTCGCGGTCGGCAAGCTACTCCGACGTCACGAACGTCAAGTGGTCGATCGAGGAGTACCCGGACATCTCGTTGAGCGACAGCGGCAGCTACGGATACGGCTACGGCGACTCCGAGCCGAACGACGGCTCAAAGTGGCGCATCACCTCCGAGTCCACCGGCTCTGCGCTCATCACCGGCACGTACAGCCTGTTCGGGGATTCGGAGAGCTATGACAACACCGTGAGCTTCGACGTCTCCGGCACCGCCGAGATCGTCGACGGCAAGGTCGTCATCAGCGTCGAGGAGAACAGCGGATACTGAGGTGGCACGCCAGCCGACCTCCCGCCGCCGGCGCGCGCTGCTGGTGATCGGCGTGGCCGGGGTTGTGGTCGTGGCGCTCATCGCCGGCATCACGTGGTTCACGGGGCTCAGCCGTGAGAGCAGCCCTGCCGGCACGGTGCGTGACTATCTCTCGAAGCTCGCTGCCGGAGACGCAGCCGGGGCCCTGGCGATGGCCGAGCACGACATTCCCGCCGGGGAGTCCACGCTGCTGACCGACGAGGTGCTCGCGGGCGCTGACCGGATCGAGCAGGTCGAGATCACCGGCACCGAGACCAGGGGTGACACTGCCGTCGTCACCGCTGACTACCGCCTCGGTGTCGGATTGCGCACGACTGAGTTCACGCTGCACAGGGCGGGGCCGAAGGGACTGTTCTTCAGCGACTGGAGGCTCGAAGCGCCGGAGCTGGAGCGGCTCGTCATCGACACGCCGCATCTGTCCGAAGCCGCGATCAACGGGGTGACGGTGTCGGCGTTTCGGCAGCAGATCTCGCTGCCGGCGTTCCCGGGGATCTACACCGTCGGAGTCCCGGAGGACGACGAGTTCGTCACCGCCAAGGAGGTCCGTGTCTACTCGGCCTTCCCCACCGCCAGTGAGCCGCAGGACTCCTACTCTCTCATCGCGGAGCCGACCGAGCGGTTCACCGAGGCGGTCAACGCTGAGGTGCGCGCGATCATCGACGACTGCGCGCGGAAGGATGAGGCCAATCCGGCCGGGTGCCCGCTGACATGGCCGGACGCTGAGCGCTACGATCTCTCCGATCTCAGGTGGTCCGTCAAGGAGTATCCGACCGTCGGTCTGCGAGCGGCCTCCGAGCTCCGCGGTGAGTCGGCCGAGGACGGCTGGCGGTTGAGCGGGGAGCGTTCCGGCACGGCACAGATCAGCGGCCTGCGCAGCCGGTTCGGCGATGCTCCCGAGCGCTTCGAACAAGAGCTGTACATCAGGCCAGAGGGCACCGCCATGCTCGATGAGAACGGCGATGTCACCCTCAGGATCGACACGGACGACAGCTGAGCGGGCACGCGAAAGGGGCCGGCGGGGATGAACCCCACCGGCCCCTTCTCACTGCTCAGGCTTACAGCTCCTGGGTGCCTGCCGATTCGGCGTGCGCCTGGCCGCCGTCACCGGGCGTGTCATCGGACCGGGCGGCAGCGGCATTGGCGGTGTCCGCCTCGGGAATGGCTCCCGTGCCCTCCTCGTCCTCGGCCGAATCCGCACCGACCTTGACCGGGGCGCGGTCCTCTTCGACGCCGCGGAAGGTGAACACCGCATCGGTGCCCTCGCCTTCGACGTCGACGTAGACCGTCTGACCCGAGCGCAGCTCGTCGAACAGGATCCGCTCGGAGAGCTGATCCTCGATCTCCTGCTGGATGGTGCGGCGCAGCGGGCGCGCACCGAGCACCGGGTCGTAGCCGCGGTCGGCGAGCGTGTCCTTGGCCTTCTGGGTCAGCTCGATGCGCATGCCCTGGTCGGCCATCCGCTCGTCGAGGCGTGCGAGGAACAGATCGACGATGCGGACGATCTCCTCCTTCTTCAGCTGCGGGAACACGATCGTGTCATCGACACGGTTGAGGAACTCCGGGCGGAAGTGCTGCTTGAGCTCTTCGTTCACGCGCTGCTTCATGCGCTCGTAGTTCGTCGTCGTGTCGCCCTCGACCTGGAAGCCCATCTGCTGGCCCTTGGCGATGTCGCGGGTGCCGAGGTTCGTCGTCATGATGATGATCGTGTTCTTGAAGTCGACCTCACGACCCTGCGAGTCGGTCAGGCGGCCGTCTTCGAGGATCTGCAGCAGCGAGTTGAAGATGTCGCTGTGCGCCTTCTCGACCTCGTCGAAGAGCACCACGGAGAACGGCTTGCGGCGGACCTTCTCGGTCAGCTGGCCGCCCTCTTCGTAGCCGACGTAGCCCGGAGGCGAACCGAACAGCCGCGAGACGGTGTGCTTCTCAGAGAACTCACTCATGTCAAGTGAGATGAGCGCGGACTCGTCGCCGAACAGGAACTCCGCCAGCGCCTTGGCCAGCTCGGTCTTGCCGACGCCGGTCGGGCCGGCGAAGATGAACGAACCGGACGGGCGCTTCGGGTCCTTCAGGCCGGCACGGGTGCGGCGGATCGCACGCGAGACCGACTTGATGGCATCGTTCTGTCCGATGATGCGCTTGTGCAGCTCGTCTTCCATCCGCAGCAGACGCGAGGACTCCTCCTCGGTGAGCTTGAAGATCGGAATGCCGGTCGCCGAGGCGAGCACATCGGCGATGAGCTCCTCGTCGACGATCGCCGACTGGTCCTTCTTGCCCGAACGCCACTCCTTCTCAGCCTTGTCCTTCTCGGCCTGCAGCTGCATCTCGGTGTTGCGCTCATCGGCGGCCAGCTCGAAGTTCTGCTTGTCGATCGCAGCTTCCTTGCGCTGGCGGGCCTCAGCGATCTTCTCGTCGAGCTCCTTGAGCTCCGGCGGGGCGGAGAGCCGCGAGATGCGCAGCTTCGCTCCGGCCTCGTCGATGAGGTCGATCGCCTTGTCCGGCAGGAACCGGTCGTTGACGTAGCGGTCGGAGAGGTTGACCGCCGAAGCCAGTGCGGCATCGGTGATCGTGACCTTGTGGTGCGACTCGTAGCGATCGCGCAGTCCCTTGAGGATCTTGATCGCATCCGACAGGGTCGGCTCCGGCACCTGGATCGGCTGGAAGCGGCGTTCGAGGGCCGCGTCCTTCTCGATGTTCTTGCGGTACTCATCAAGGGTCGTCGCGCCGATCGTCTGCAGCTCACCGCGGGCGAGCATCGGCTTGAGGATCGAGGCGGCGTCGATCGCGCCCTCGGCAGCGCCAGCGCCGACGAGCGTGTGGATCTCGTCGATGAACAGGATGATGTCGCCGCGGGTGCGGATCTCCTTGAGCACCTTCTTCAGCCGTTCCTCGAAGTCACCGCGGTAGCGGGAGCCGGCGACGAGCGAGCCGAGGTCGAGCGTGTAGAGCTGCTTGTCCTCGAGGATCTCGGGCACGTCGCCGCGCACGATCGCCTGGGCCAGGCCCTCGACGACGGCGGTCTTGCCGACGCCGGGCTCGCCGATGAGGACGGGGTTGTTCTTCGTGCGGCGCGAGAGCACCTGCATGACGCGCTGCATCTGCTCGGTGCGGCCGATGACCGGGTCGAGCTTGCCCTCGCGGGCGGCAGCGGTGAGGTTCCGGCCGAACTGGTCGAGCACGAGCGAGCCGGAGGGGGTTCCCTCTTCACGGCCGCCGCTGGTCGCGCCGACGGGCTCCTTGCCCTGATAGCCGGAGATGAGCTTGATGACTTCCTGGCGTACGCGCGCCAGGTCCGCGCCGAGCTTGACGAGCACCTGGGCGGCGACGCCTTCGCCTTCGCGGATGAGGCCGAGCAGGATGTGCTCGGTGCCGATGTACGTGTGGCCCAGCTGCAGCGCCTCGCGCAGGCTGAGCTCCAGGACCTTCTTGGCCCGTGGGGTAAAGGGGATGTGGCCGCTGGGAGCCTGCTGGCCCTGGCCGATGATCTCGGTGACCTGGTCGCGCACCTGCTCGAGTGAGATGCCCATACCTTCCAGAGCCTTTGCTGCGATGCCCTCACCCTCGTGGATGAGGCCGAGCAGGATGTGCTCCGTGCCGATGTAGTTGTGCTTGAGGATCTTTGCCTCTTCCTGCGCAAGCACCACTACGCGACGGGCACGATCCGTAAACCGCTCAAACATTTGCCCTCCTCGGTCTGTCGATTCCTCTGACTCTAACCAAGGCGGCGCCGGATTTATTGCCGTTTCGCCGTCAGCCGAACGCCATTCGGCTCATGGCGAAATTCAGTGCGGATCGGCTGGGAATCTGCCCTGAGAACACCGCAGCGGGCCCAGCCGGAGTGGCTGGGCCCGCGTACGTCAGGCTCCGTTCCCGAGGCGGTGCTCAGGCCGGCACAGAAGGTGCCGCTGGCCTGGGGTCAGTGGGCGTTGTCGTAGGCCTCGATGATCTCGCTGGGGATCCGGCCTCGGTCGGAGACCTCGTAGCCCTTGTCCTGAGCCCACTTGCGGATCTGGGCGGTGTCCGAGCGCGAGCCGGCCGAGCGGCGGCTGCGTCCGCTGCCGCCGCGGGTGCCGCGTGCCGGGTTGGCGACCCGGCGGGCGCGCTCGATGAACGGTGCGAGGGCCTCACGCAGCTTGGCTGCGTTCTCGCTTGAGAGCTCGATCTCGTAGTGTCCCTGGTCGATGGAGAACGACACCGTCTCGGCTGCGTCCGTGCCGTCGAAGTCGTCGGTGAGCACAAGCTTCATTTCGCGTGCCATAAGAGCCTTTCGTCGATGCTGATCAATGAGGCGAGGTGTCCTCTGCATCCCGGGTCACGGAGCCGGATTCAGGTTCAGGTTCTGTTTCTGTCACCGTGTTCGGCGCTGCAGCAGCGGAATCGCCCGGGCGGTTCTCGCCCTGTTTCTCCGAATCTTCTAGATCGGCGTAATACCGGTCCATTTCCCGCCGTTCGATGCTGTCGGCGCGGATGATGGCACGAATAACGTACCAGAACAGCAGCGCCACACACAGCGATGGCAGAAGGACTTTGATGTATTCCACAACTGATCCTAACCCTTAACGGCTCTTGTGCATATCTTTATCGACAATGTCGGGGTGTGAATCACACGAATATCGTTCAGCTCCCGGTCGCCTGACTCAATGTGCATTGGTCTTTCATCTGCCCGGCTGGGTTCAATTCTCAATCGGCTTGATGAATGGGAAGAGAATGGTCTCGCGGATTCCCAGGCCGGTGAGCGCCATGATGAGGCGGTCGATTCCCATGCCCATTCCGCCGCTGGGCGGCATGCCGTATTCCATCGCCATGAGAAAGTCCTCGTCCAGGCGCATCGCCTCGTCGTCGCCGCGCGCGGCATCCTTGGCCTGGGCTTCGAAGCGCTCGCGCTGCACGACCGGGTCGACGAGCTCGGAATAGCCGGTGGCCAGTTCGAAGCCGCGCACATAGAGATCCCATTTCTCCACCACGCCGGGCTTGTCCCGGTGGGCGCGGACCAGCGGTGAGGTGTCGACGGGGAAATCGACGACGAACGTCGGTGCCCACAGACGGTCGGAATAGAAGTGCTCCCACAGCTCTTCGACGTATTTGCCGTGTGAGCGGAATACGCCTTCGAGATCGACATTGTGCTCATCGGCAATAGCAGAGAGCTCT
Organism: Brevibacterium luteolum; assembly: GCF_025147615.1. NCBI lineage: Bacteria > Bacillati > Actinomycetota > Actinomycetes > Micrococcales > Brevibacteriaceae > Brevibacterium > Brevibacterium luteolum. The sequence goes on from NZ_JALXPM010000001.1 coordinate 108,627, forward strand.
TCAATGCTTGTGTCCGGAGTCACATCGCGCCCGGCTTCCTCGGACAGCGATTCGTACATGCTCACGACAGCCCAGTCACCGCCGAAGTCGTATTCGGTGCCGTCGGACAAGGTGACGGTGAGCGATCCCACGGCATCCTTGGCGGCATTCTGAATGAGCTCCTGGGTGAGCTTGGCGATCGAATGGTAATCGCCGTATGCCTGATATGCCTCCAGCATTGCGAATTCCGGGGAATGCGTGGAATCAGCACCCTCATTCCGGAAATTGCGGTTGATCTCGAAGACGTTCTCCAGCCCGCCGACGACAGCGCGCTTGAGGTACAGCTCCGGGGCGATGCGCAGGAACAGGTCGATGTCGTAGGCGTTCATGTGCGTGCGGAACGGCCGGGCCGCCGCTCCCCCGTGCAGCGTCTGCAGCATCGGCGTCTCGACCTCGGTGAAGCCGGCGTCGTCGAAGGTCGAGCGCAGCGACTTGACGATCTTCGCCCGGGTCTGCACGGTCGAGCGCGCCTGCTCGCGGGTGATGAGGTCGAGGTAGCGCTGGCGGATCCGGGTCTCGTCGGTCAGCTCGGTGTGCAGGGCCGGCAGCGGGCGCAGCGCCTTGGCTGCGATCGCCCACTCGTCGACCATGACGGAGAGCTCGCCGCGCTTGGACTTGATGACGTTGCCGTGCAGGAACACGTGGTCGCCCAGATCGACGTCGGACTTCCAGTCTTCGAGCCGCTCGGCGCCGACGACCTTCTGCGAGAGCATCCCCTGCAGGCGGGTGCCGTCGCCGGACTGCAGCGTGACGAAGCACAGCTTGCCGGTGTTGCGCACGAACACGACGCGGCCGGCCACGCCGACGACGTCCTCGGTCTCCTCACCGGGTTCGAGATTCGGATGGGCAGCGCGCACCTCAGCGAGCGTGTGGGTGCGGTTGACGGTGACCGGGTACGCCTGCTGACCGGACTCGAGCAGCCGGGCGCGCTTGGCCTTGCGGATGCGCTGCTGTTCGGGGTCGAGATGTTCTGGGATCTCTTCGGGCGCACCAGCCGGTGCCGTGACGTTCTCTGGCATGCCTCCAGGGTACTAAGTGCGCCCGCCTGTCAACGAATCCACAGGTTCGCCTGCCGCTGCGGGGCCCGCGCCCGAGGCGTGGGTCACGTTCGGGAGGTCAGTCGCGTTCGGTCAGCAGCTCGTGCATGGCCCGGGCCTGCTCGGTGGTGATGGTTCCGTTGGTCAGCGCCCGGGCGATCGTGGCCTTGGCCATCGCGGTGTAGGCGTCAGCGACGTCGAGGGAGCCTGCGGCGACACTGTACTCAGCCAGGGCGTCGAGGTGGGCGGCCACCGTGCCGGTGTCGCCGCGGCTGACCGGCCCGGTCAGTGCCGAGGGCCCGGCCTGCAGGGTGTTGGACACGCTCGCTTCGACGAGTGAGCGCAGCACCCGGGCGGGGTCGTCGATGCCGAGGCTGGTGAGCACGTCGAGTGACTGGCTGAGGGTGGCGACGGTGTGGTTGGCGGCATGGGCGATGGCCGCGTGGTAGAGCGCCCGGTCGGCTTCGGCGACGATGATCGGCTCAGCGCCGATCTCGACGACGAGCGCCTGTCCGATCGGCAGCACCGGCTTGGCCGCGGTCACTGCGATCGTCGCCTCCCGCAGGCGCGGCAGGTCGACGGAGGTGCCGGTGAACGACAGGGAGGGGTGCAGGGCGATGGTGAAGGCTCCGGATGCGGCGGCGGGGCCGAGCACCTCGGTGCCGTACATGCCCGCGCAGTGCATGACGATCTGGCCGGGTTTGAAGCAGCCGAGCTTCGCCAGCCCGGCCACGAGTTCGGCCAGCACATCGTCGCTGACGGTGAACAGGACGAGTTCGGCGCGTTCGACAAGGGTCTCGATCTCGAGGATCGGCACCTCGGGCAGCATCGCCTCGGCGCGGTCGCGGGAGGCCTGGGAGGAGGCGGTCGTGCCGATGATCGCGTGTCCGGCTGCGCGCAGCGCATTGCCCATGACGGCTCCGACTCGTCCGCAGCCGACGATGCCGATGCCCAGCCGGGTCTGGTCCTCGTGGTTCATACCGTTCCTCCCTCGTGCTGTGGTGTCGTCTGCTGTGCTGCTGCCGGTGTCCGGCCGTCGAGGACTTCGCGGGCGGAGCGGGTGCGTTCGGCGTGGTCGAAAAAGAACTGCCAGCTGACCGGGATCGACTGGTGCAGCACGCAGGCGGCGATCGGCCCGGCGGTCGAGTCGAGGTTGATGCTGGCGAGATCGAAGCGGCGCTGCAGCGGGCCCTGGTGCCAGCGCATCGACTGCACGCGGGCGTGCGGGGTGCAGGTGACCTGGCGGGTGAGCCAGCCGGAGCGGATGATGAGCATCGAACCGGTCACCGTCCACCCGTTGCGCTTGTACGTCAGCGGGTCGAGCCACCGGCTGGAGGGCGGCTGGCCGACGAAGCGCTGCTCGACAGTGGCGAGCGCAGCCGGGTCGGCATCGGTGATCTTGGCAGCCTCATCGCCGTACATCGCGGCGGCGAAGAGAGTGTGGGCGTCGATGCCGTCGGACGGCTGCGGATCGGGCAGGGCGAGGGCGAGCATCATGAGCGCCTGCTCGCGGCTGCCGACTGGCAGCAGCACGTTGTCGCCGTCCCCGTCGCCGGTCTCCCCGCCGGCCATGTTGAACTCGACCTTCCACCAGCCGGTCAGCCGCCACAGCAGCGGCTGGCTCATCCGCACCGCCTGGATGCGCTCAAGCCGGATCGTGCGCCGGGAGGTCGACAGCAGCCCGCGGGCCACCTGCAGGCCGTCCTCGGACAGGCTGGCGGAGAAGTTCGCGTTGGTGAAGGTGCTCCGCGCGTAGGCGAGGAGGCCGAAGATCGCCGGCAGGAAGCTCAGCGCGATCGTGAGGCTGATCCGGCCGGGGAAGAAGACGGCCATGACGATGAAGAACCCGGCCGCGGCGATGAGCAGCAGCCCCAAGAGGATCACCCCGAGGGTGAAGAGCTGGGAGAGGATGACGATGTGGGCGGGGATCCGCACGATCCGCCCCTCGGCATCGGTGCGCGGGCTCACCCGGTACGGGGCGAGCACCTCGTGCAGCGTCTGCTCGGCATCGGCGGTCACCTCGCCGGCGGCCCCGTGCACGGCGCGCATGACGCGCGCACCGAGCGTGTCGCCGGTGCGCAGCTCACGGGCATGGACATCCGGCTGGGTGATCGCGGTCCCCTCCCCCGTTCCCGAGGCGGTGGGCACCTGGCCGTCGACGGCACCGTCTGCGGGGGTGGGCGCGCCTGCCTGGGTGCCCGGCGCCTCGGGCGCGGTGCGTTGCTTGGCTGCCCGCACCCGGGTGAGCATCTCCGCGCGCAGGCTCTCGGCCTGGCTGCGGGTGAGGTAGGCGATCTCGATCTTCGAATCCGAGCCGCCGGCGACGTCGAAGACGAGGCCGGCCAGCCCGAAGATGCGCGGGAGGATCTTCTGGTAGACGTCGATCGACTGGACGCGGTCGAGGCGGGCGGAGCGCAGTTTGCGGCTGATGAGGGTCTCGCGCAGGTAGACGGCTTCGTCGTCGACGCGGTAGGCCATCGCCCGCCACAGCAGGTAGTTGAGCAGCCCGATGATGAGCAGGACAGCCAGTGCTGCCGCGGCCACCCACAGCAGCCCGTTCTGGCCCATCCAGGCGAAGAAGCCCATGTCCGGTGGGCGGCCTTCGCGGATCGCCCGGATGATCGAGTCGAGGACCGACTGGCCGAAGGCGATGAGGCCGGCGATGACCGCCACGATGATCGCGACGAGGTTGATCGCCGGGGTCAGCGGGTGGACGCGCGTCCAGCCGGCGTCACCGGTCGGGGCGTCGACAACCGACGGCGGGACGTCCGGCTGGACGTTCTGGGGCTGGCCGGGTTCGGGATGGGCCATCACAAGCCTGCCAGCTGGGACTCACCGCGAGTGGCCAGCTCATCGCGCAGCCGTTCGGCCTCGGCGCGCGGCAGGCCGGGGATCGTCGCGTCGGTTGAGGCCGAGGCGGTGTGCAGCTCGACGCCAGCCAGGCCGAACATCCGCTCAATCGGCCCGGAGGACACTTCGACGTACTGCAGCCGGCCGTAGGGCACGACTGAGGTGGTGTGGAACATGATGCCGTGGCGCACGAGCAGATCGGAGGCGCGTTCGGCGTAACCGAGAGCCTTCGTCTGCCGGAAGATGAGCCACACGGCGAAGATCGCCCAGGCGGCGATGACCGGCAGGCCGATCCACATCAGCGGCTTCCAGAACAGGATGCCGACGACGAGGACGACGATGAGTGCGCCGACCAGGAAGATCGCCTCGGTCAGCAGCCGGGCGTAGGCGTACTTGCGGTCCACCGGCTGGAAGGCGACCCCGGCCTCGGGCGGGGGCAGCGGGCCCGGCTGCACCGGGCGTTGGGGTGGCTCCGGCTGGCGGGGCGGCTGCGGTGGTGGGGCGGGGATGCTCATGCGGTATCTGCTCCTGCAGTGTCGTCGGGTGGGAGTTGGCAGAAGGACTCGACGACGAGCCCGACGACCATGACGATGGCGGCGGCTGCGACGGCCAGCAGCATCCCGCCGGCCTGTTCGGCGCGCACGCCGGCGGCGCTGACGACGAGGTACATGGTGCCTCCGAGGTACCAGCCGGTCAGCAGCGACCCGGCAAGTGCTGCGGCCTTGGCCATCATCGCCACGCGGGCGGCTTTGACGTGGTCGAGTTCCTTGGTGCGGTCACCGTCGTTCCATTTCTTGATCGGCCAGCCGAGGATCAGCAGCACGATCGACAGTGCGAGCATGCCGATGATCGCCGGCCACGGCAGGCCCGGCAGCGCCTGGCCGAGGGACTCCCAGATGTAGTTGAAGCCGAGCGCCACTATGATGCCGAGGATCCCCCAGGTCAGCAGCTGGGCCGGTTTCGTCTGCGTCATAACCCGATCGCCTCACCGGTATCGCGCAGCCCGCCGCCGTCGTCAGCGCGGGTGAGGGCGGTGCTGAGCGGCACCGTGCCCGAGGCGGTGGCCACCGTGGCATCAGGGCGCAGCTGGGCCCAGGGGGCAAGCACGAAGGCGCGTTCGGCGGCCCGCGGGTGAGGCAGGACGAGCTGGCCGGTCTCGCAGGTGATCTCGGCGGCCGCGTCGTCGAGGCTGCCGGTGCGGGTGCAGCGGATGAGGTCGATGTCGAGGGTGCGCGGGCCCCAGCGGGTCTCACGGGTCCGGCCGTGGGCGAGTTCAATGCCCTGGCACACACCGAGCAGCTGCAGCGGTGACAGTTCGGTCGTCACGATCGCCACGGCATTGGTGAAGTCGGGCTGGTCGATTCCACCGACCGGTTTCGTCGCAAACGCCGTCGAGCACGCCTCGACGCTGATGTCGGGATGGGTGTCGAGGGCGGTCACGGTTGCGCGCAGCGCCTCGAGCGGCTGGCCGAGGTTGGCACCGATTCCGAGCACCGCCTGCAGGCCGGTGCTCTCGGCGCGGGTGTCCCCCGCCTCGGGCGCGGGCAGGGAGCCGGCCGGCGTCTCGGGTGCGGGGCGGGTGATGGTGACGCTGACGTCGTCGAAGGCGACCGGCACGGGCGCGGCGGGCTTGTGCACGGTGACGGTCGCGGAATCCGCGACGGTGAGGCAGTGATCGGCGATGCGCTCGGCGAGCGTTTCGATGAGGTTGAGCGGCTCACCTGCGATGATCGCGGCGATGTCCTCGGCCAGGGTGCCGTAGTCGGCGGTGTCAACGAGCGCATCGGAGGCGGCTGCCGCGCGGGTGTCGGTGTGCAGGGTGACGTCGACGATGAAGTCCTGGCCTTCGCGGCGCTCGAAGTCGAACACGCCGTGGTAGCCGTAGACCTTCAGCCCGGTCAGCGTGATGGCGTCGCCTGCGCGCGTGCGGTCGGCCACTGTGTCTCCCTGTCGTGTCGTCGTTGGTCTCTACCGTACTGCGCCCGGCGGTTTCGCGCTCTGGGCTCAGGTCGGCCAGGGGGGCCGGATTTCCGTGCCCGAGGCGGTGGCCGGGTTCTCCGGCAGGTCGAGTGGCAGCGGGCGCGTGTGGGGCCGGTGGGCGCTGATCGCCTCGGCGACCTGTGCGGCGATGAGTGAGGCGCGCGGTTCGTGCACGCGCACCGCCCACGCACCTGCCTGGGCGGAGATCGCGGTGATCGCGGCGGTCGCGGCATCGCGGTCGGCAAGCGGGATGTCATCGGACTTCTCGGCCCCGAGCAGGGTGGAGATAAACCGTTTGCGGCTGGCAGCCACGAGCAGGCGGGGGCCGAGTTCGGTGAAGCGTTCGATCTGGGCGAGCAGCTGCCAGTTGTGCTCGGCGTTCTTCGAGAACCCGATGCCGGGGTCGATGATGATGTCCTCATCGGCGACTCCGGCGGTGCGGGCGGCCTCGATGCGCTCGGTGAGTTCGGCCTGGACTTCGGCGACGACGTCGTCGTAGTGGTAGCGGGCGGTCGCGTCGGAGAGCAGTCCGCGCCAGTGCATGAGGATGATCGGCACGCCGGCTTCGCCTGCGGCTTTGAGCATCGCGGCTTCGGCTTGGCCGGCGGAGACATCGTTGATGATCGCCGCACCGGCGTCGATGGCCTGGCGGGCGATGTCGGCGCGCATCGTGTCGATGCTGATGACCGCGCCCTGGGCGGCGAGCTTCCTGATGACGGGGATGACGCGGCGGGCTTCCTCCTCGGCCGACACCCGGGTGCTGCCGGGTCTGGTCGATTCGCCGCCGATGTCGATGATGTCGGCACCGTTGGCCAGCAGCTGGAGGCCGTGGTCGACGGCCGCACTGAAGTCGAACCACCGGCCCCCGTCGGAGAACGAGTCGGGGGTGACGTTGAGGACGCCCATGATCTGGGTGCGCATCAGCTGCTCCTTCGCTTGAGGTGGGCTCAGCGGCCGAGGATGAGGCTCATCGCCTCTGCCCTGGAGGCGGCGTCGCGCAGCTGGCCGCGCACGGCTGAGGAGATCGTCGTCGCCCCAGGCTTCTGCACCCCGCGCATCGACATGCACAGGTGCTCGGCTTCGATGACGACGATCGCACCTCTCGGTTCGAGGTGCTCGACGATCGCGTCGGCGATCTGACTGGTGAGCCGTTCCTGGATCTGCGGGCGGCGGGCGTAGATCTCGACGAGGCGGGCGAGCTTCGACAGCCCGGTCACCTTGCCCTCGGGTCCTGGGATGTAGCCGATGTGGGCCGAGCCGTGGAAGGGCACGAGGTGGTGCTCGCAGGTCGAGTACATCTCGATGTCACGCACGAGCACCATCTCGTCGTAACCGACGTCGAAGACGACCCTGAGGACATCGGCGGCGTCCTTGTGCAGGCCGGAGAAGACCTCTTCATAGGAGCGCGCCACCCGGGCGGGGGTGTCACGCAGGCCGTCGCGGTCAGGGTCCTCCCCGACTGCGAGGAGGATCTCCCTGACCGCCGCCTCGATGCGCGGCTGGTCGACCATCTCAGCGCCCGTCCTGCCAGGGGCCCTGCGGCGGCTGGCCAGGTTCACCCGGATGCGGGGGCTGGCCCGGCTGACCCGGGTGCGGGGGCTGCGGCGGCTGGGCCGGTCCCGGCTGTCCCGGGGTGCCCGGCTGGCCTTCATGCGGGGGCTGCGGGTGACCTGGCTGCGGGTAGCCCGGCTGGCCGGGCTGGCCGGCGGGTGCGCCCGGTGTGCCGGGTGCGTCCAGGCCGCTGGCGTGCGAACCGGTGCGGGCGTCCTCGTCGGTCTGGCGGCGCGGGGGCACCTCGATCGGCGGACGGTCGGAGACCGGCCGGTCGTCGTGGGCCAGCCACACCTCGCGCTTGTCGCGCTTGCGCACCTCGGCGAAGATCTCCTGCAGCTGGTGCTGGTCGAGGGTCTCCTTGTCGAGCAGCTCGTAGGCGAGCCGGTCGAGGATGTCGCGGTTGGCTGTCAGCGCCCAGTAGGCGTCGGCATGCGCGTCGTCGATGAGGGCGCGGACTTCGGCGTCGATGGTCTGCATCGTCTGATCCGCATACGTGTCGTCGTGGCCGTAGCCCTTGCCGGCGAACGGCTCGGAGGACTCATCGCCGATCTTGACCATGCCCAGCTTCTCGCTCATGCCGTACTGGGTGACCATCTTGCGGGCGATCGAGGTCGCCTTCTCGATGTCGTTCGAGGCGCCGGTGGTCGGGTCGTGGAAGACGATCTCCTCAGCCACCCGGCCGCCCATCGCGTAGGCGAGCTGGTCGAGCAGTTCATTGCGGGTCGTCGAGTAGCGGTCCTCACTCGGCAGCACCATCGTGTAGCCCAGGGCCCGTCCGCGCGGCAGGATCGTCACCTTCGTCACCGGGTCGGTGTCGTTCATCGCCGCTGCCACGAGTGCGTGACCGCCCTCGTGGTAGGCGGTGACGAGGCGCTCCTTGTCGTTCATGAGACGGGTGCGCTTCTGCGGGCCAGCGATGACGCGGTCGATGGCCTCGTCGATGATCTCCATGTCGATGACGGTCTTCGACGAACGCGCCGTCAGCAGGGCTGCCTCGTTGAGCACATTGGCCAGATCAGCACCGGAGAAGCCCGGGGTGCGCTTGGCGACCATCGCCAGGTCGACGTTCGGGGCCAGGGGCTTGTTGCGGGCGTGGACCTGCAGGATGTGCTGGCGGCCCTTCATGTCCGGAGCCTCGACCTGGACCTGCCGGTCGAAGCGGCCCGGGCGAAGCAGCGCCGGGTCGAGGACATCAGGGCGGTTGGTCGCGGCGATGAGGATGACGTTGGTGGTGGCGTCGAAGCCGTCCATCTCGACGAGCAGCTGGTTGAGCGTCTGCTCGCGCTCATCGTGACCGCCGCCCATGCCGGCGCCGCGCTGGCGGCCGACAGCGTCGATCTCGTCGATGAAGATGATGCACGGCGAGTTGTTCTTCGCCTGTTCGAACAGGTCGCGCACACGGGAGGCGCCGACACCGACGTACATCTCAACGAAGTCCGAACCGGAGATCGTGTAGAACGGCACCCCTGCCTCACCGGCGACGGCCTTGGCGAGCAGGGTCTTGCCCGTGCCCGGTGCACCGTAGAGCAGCACGCCCTTGGGGATCTTCGCGCCGACGTCCTGGAACTTCTTCGGCTCGGCGAGGAACTCCTTGATCTCCTCGAGCTCCTCGAGTGCCTCGTCGACACCGGCGACGTCGGCGAAGGTGACGTCGGGGTGCTCCTTGTTGACGAGCTTGGCCTTCGACTTGCCGAAGTTCATGATCCCGCGTCCGGCACCGGACATCTGGGAGAGCAGGAACCAGAAGACCAGGAAGATGATGACGAAGGGGATCAGGTTGATGAGCAGGCTGGTGAACCAGCCCTGCTTGGGCACCTCATCGGTGTAGCCCTTCTCGGGTGCGGCATCGTTGACGGCCTTGACGACGTCCTCGCCGCGGGGTTCGACATAGAAGAACTGGACGTTCTTGCCGTAGTTCTTGTCCTCGTGCTTGAACTCCTCTTTGAGCACGAGGTCGACGCGCTGGTCGTTGTCGATGATCTTGACCTGCTCGACCTTGTCATCGGCGAGCAGCTTGAGGCCCTGGTTGGTGTCGATGCGCTGGAATCCGCCGCCGCCGATGAGCATCGTGCCGATCGAGACGATGATGATCGCCAGCAGGATCCACACGAGCGGTCCGCGCGCCAGCTTCTTCATCGTCGGGCGGTTCTTCTTCGTTTCTGCCATTGATCCTTCCAGGACTCATGTGTGCTCAGGGCTCAGGTGCGCCGGGTGCAAGGCCCGCTGAGGCGTGACCCCCTGAGGATACAAGAGCTCAGCCTAGTGGGATATTCCGGAAAGCCGCTGAATCACACCCGCACCTGCCCATGCAGGCCGGCGACCGCCTCGGCTCAGGCGTAGACGTGCGGCGCCAGGGTGGCGACGAAGGGCACGTTGCGGTACTTCTCGGCGTAGTCGAGGCCGTAGCCGATGACGAACTCGTTGGGCACATCGAAGCCGACATAGCGGACGTCGATGTCGACCTTAAGGGCCTCGGGCTTGCGCAGCATCGTGCAGATCTCGACCGAGGCGGCCCCGCGTGAGCGCAGGTTCGCCAGCAGCCACGACAGGGTCAGGCCGGAGTCGATGATGTCCTCGACGATGAGCACATGCTGGTCCTTCAGATCCGTGTCGAGGTCCTTGAGGATCCGCACGACACCGGAGGACTTGGTGCCCGAGCCGTAGGAGGAGACCGCCATCCAGTCCATCCGCAGCGGCGAGTGCAGCGCGCGTGCGAGGTCGGCCATCACCATGACCGCGCCCTTGAGCACGCCGACGAGCAGGACGTCCTTGCCTTCGTAGTCGCGGTCGATGTCGGCTGCCAGCTCGACGAGCCGGTGCTTGATCTGTGCTTCGGTGACGAGAATCCGCTCGATGTCGGTGCCGAGGTCCTTTTCATCCACAGTGGGTCAGCTCCTTGTCCGCCGGCGACGCGTCGCCCTGCGCTGATGCCTGTTGCCGTTCGTGACCAACACTAGCGCCTATCGGCAGCCGGTGGCGCATCGTTCTCACGGCGGCCGGCCGGCTGGAACCGCAGGCCTGCCGGACCCTGTCCGCTCCTGGTTCGCACCACCTCGGCAGCGGCTGGCACCGAAACGGCTCCGCGTCTGCGGCCGGTGGCCAGCGCGTCGACAGCGGCGATGTGGGCGGCGGTGACTTCCTGGGCGCGGCCGGTGCACTCATGCAGCCAGGCGCGCACCACGCGGGTGCGGATCGCCGCGGGCAGATCGGCAAGCCTCGGGTGCGTCTCCGTGCCCGAGGTGTGGGTGGCGGTGGCCTCAGCCGCCCAGTCATCGAGGGCATCGGTGTCGGCGGCCAGCTGCGTGCCGGTGCGAGCGAGCGCGTCGGCGACACCGGGGCCGAGTGCAGCTTCGAGTGCGGGCAGCGCCTGTTGGCGGACGCGCACCCGGGCGTAGGCGGGGTCGTCGTTCATCGGGTCGTACCACACCGGCAGGTGCCGTGCCGCAGCCGAGGCGGTGGTCTGCTGACGGGTGATGTCCAGCAGCGGCCGCCACACCGGGCAGTCGGCGGCGGTGCTGACAGCCCGCATCCCGGCCAGTGACCGGGCGCCGGAGCCGCGGGCCAGCCCGAGGAGGACGGTTTCGGCCTGGTCGTCACGGGTGTGGGCGGTGAGCACGGCGGTGGCGCCGAGCTGGCGGCGGTGGTCGTCCAGTGCGGTGTAGCGGGTGGTGCGGGCGGCGGCTTCGAGGCCCTCTGGCCCGGCGGTGACCGGGTGGGTGAGGACGGCCGTCGGCAGGCCGCAGTCGGTGAGGTGATCGCGCACGGTCGTGCACACCTCGGCGGTGGCTGGCTGCAGGCCGTGGTCGACGGTCGCTGCTGTCAGTTCGACGGGCCGGCCGGCTGCTGTCAGGCCTGCGGGGCGGGTGGTGAGGAAGGCGGCGGCATCGGCCAGGGCCAGGGAGTCGGCTCCCCCGGAGACGGCGATGATGAGCCGGACCGGATCGCCGGCCGCAGGCTCAGCTGTGGAATCAGAGGCGGGCAGGTGGGCGACGGCGGTGTCGAGGAAGCTGCGCAGCGCATTCCGGATCGCGGCCGTGGCCGCATCGAGCCGCGGGCGCCTGCCGGTCACATCTGCTCCGGCGGGCTCAGCGGGCCTGGTTGCTCCGGGGCGTCGAGGACGCGGGCGATCCAGTCGGCGGGGTGCTCGATCTCGTACAGGCTCGGCAGGTTCTCCGGAGATTCCCACACGCGGTTGAGCCCGGCGTGGCCGCGTGTGCGCACGACAGCACGGACGAACGCGGCACCGCGGGTGTACTGGGCGAGCTTCTCGTCGATGCCGAGTACCCGGTTGACGATCGCCTTGATGCCGGTCGCCGCGTGCCGGTGGGTGTCGAAGGCTGCGCGGATGCGGCGCACGCTCGGGATTACGCCGGGGCCGACGGCGTCCATGACGACATCGGCGTGGCCTTCAAGCAGGCTCATGAGCGCGGTGACCTTATCGAGCAGTTCGGCATGCCGGGGCCCGATGAGCGTGTCAATGATGCTTGTGTCGTCTCTGAGCGCGCGGGCGAGCGCGGCGAGGGTCTCGACGAGCCCGGGATTCTCGATGCCGCCGGGCTGACGGGATCGGCCAGGCAGGCTGCCGCTGATGACAGGGGCGAGGAAGGCCTGCATCCGCTCCTGCAGGTGGGCCAGCAGCCAGGGGGCGGCGGCGAACTGGACGTGGTGGGTGCGTTCGTGCACGGCGACCCACAGCCGGAAGTCGCGGGCGGGGACTTCGAGTTCGCGTTCGACGGTGAGGATGTTCGGGGCTGCGAGCAGCAGCCGGCCGTCAGCGGTGAAGGGGTCGAACTGGCCGAGCACCCGCGAACCGACGATCGCCAGGGCAGCACCCATCTCAACGGAGCTCGCCCACCGTTGGGCGCGGCTGGGGTCCGGCGTCCCGGTGGCTGCTGCGGCGTCGGCAAGCACGCGGCCGAAGGACTGGGCGTTGGCCTCGACCCAGCTGAGCCGGTCGACGATGAGCGTGCGGCCTTCGGCCAGCCGGCGCCGGATCCGGGTGTCGGTCTCGGTGTCCATCCGCATGACGGTGAGCACGAGGTCGATAGCGGTCTCAGCGTCCTCGCGCAGCTCCTCGACCAGCGCTGCCGCATCGTCCGGTTCGGGCAGCCGGCCGGCGCCGAGAAGTTCGGCTGCGGTCTGGCGGACGGCGTCGACGGACACCCAGCCGGAGGCCGGCGACCCGCCGGCTGCCGGTTCGCGGGCGCCAGAGGTGGTCATGAGCAGCCGCATTCTGCGAGCAGGGTGACGGCTTCATCGAAGACCTCGCGTCCGCGTCCGGCCGTGCCCGGGGTGAGGTCGTCGGCCATGAGGGAGAAGACGAGCAGCCGGCCGTCAGCGGTGAGCACGGTGCCGGCCAGACTCGTGACGGTGCGCAGCGTGCCGGTCTTTGCGTTGACCCGCCCGGCGGCCGGTGTCGTCTCCGGGTCCTCGTAGCGTTCGGCCAGGGTGCCCGACAGCCCTCCGACGGGCATGCCGGGGACGAGCCGGGAGAGGTCGCCGTCGGAGGCGGCTGCGGCTTGGATGAGGGTGGTGAGGTCGTGGGCGGAGATCCGGTTGCCGTAGTTGAGCCCGGAGACGTCCTCCAGGGCGATCGACCCGGTGTCGAGTCCGGCGCTGCGCAGCGTCTCGATGACCGCCAGCGGCGCCTCGGCACCGGAGCCGGGCTTGCCGGCGGCGAGCGCGACCTCCCGGCCGAGCACCTCGGCGGAGACGTTGTCGCTGGCGAGCATCATGTTCTGCACGACCGCTGAGACCGGCGCGGACTCGACCTGGGCGAGTTGTTCGGCACCGTCGCCGGCCGCGGCGGGATCGCCCACCTCGGCGTCGATGCCGTGGGCGGCGAGCGCCTCGGCGAACTGGTCGACGGCCACCTGCACGGGGTCGGCGTGCCGGGGCGCCCCGCGCTGCAGCTTCGTCCAGCCGGATTCGGTCATGAGCGGGCTGATGTGGGTGATGAAGCCATGGCCGATGTCGCCAGGCTCCCAGCCGTCGTTGTAGGTCGGGCCGGTGTAGCGCGAGACGTCGGCTGACAGCTGCACGGAGCTGATGCCGCGCGCTTTGAGCTGTTCGGCGGTCTCCTCGGCCAGGGTCGCCAGGCCGGCATGGCCCATCACCTGCATGGGATCGGACTCGCCGGGTCCGAGCAGCACGTCGCCGCCGCCGATCAGGTGCAGCTGGGCCGGACCGCCGTCTGTGCTGGTCAGCGCTGCCGTGGTGGTGAACCGGGATTCGCCGCCGAGGCTTAAGAGCGCGGCCGCACCGGTGAGCACCTTCGTCACCGAGGCCGGGGTCTTCGCGCTCATCTCCCCGCGGGTATAGAGGACGTCGTTCGTGGCCGCATCGCGGATGTCGATGCTGAGTTTGCCGGTCATCCGCTCGTCGTCGAACAGCTCATCGAGCCGGCCGGCCAGGTCTGCCGGCACCGGCGCCGAGGTGTCCAGCGGGCTGGCGAGCTGCTGCTGGCCGGCGTTCGCCTCGGGTTTGGGCACAGGGTCGATGTGGATCGGTTCGGCCACCGTCAGAATGCCGGGCACCCGGTCGTAAGCGTCAGCGACTCCGTATCCGGCCAGCAGCGCCAGCGCAGCTCCGGCTGCGATGACGCCGGTGAGCCGGCGACGGCTGCGGGCTGCGCGCCGGGTGGATCGGGTGTGGGCCACTGTCGGGTTCTTTCGCATTGCGGTCAGGGAGCGCGGCCTGTGGGGCGGTGCAGTGTGCCGGCGGCGCATTCACTATGCTAGGTGAGTTCGGTGCGATTGCCGAAGCACCGCCGACCGCCCATCCGACCGATGTCACCTCAGAGCTGACCAAGGAGACGCAATGGAACTGCTCGCAACTGTCGAGATCCCCAAGGGGTCGCGCAATAAGTACGAAGTCGACCACGAGACCGGCCGGGTCAAGCTCGACCGCTACCTCTACACCTCGATGGAGTACCCGGCCGACTACGGCTACTTCGAGGACACCCTCGGTGAGGACGGCGACCCGCTCGATGTGCTCGTGCTGCTGACCGAGTCGGTGTTCCCCGGCTGCCAGGTCGATGTGCGCCCGATCGGCATGTTCAAGATGGAAGATGAGGCCGGCGGCGATGACAAGGTCCTCGGCGTGGTCGCAGGCGACCCGCGCTGGGATTCCTACACCGACGTCGAGGATGTCGATAAGTTCACCCTCGATGCGATCGAGCACTTCTTCGTCCACTACAAGGACCTGGAGCCGGGCAAGTACGTCAAGGGCTCCTCGTGGGTCGGCCGCGCCGAAGCCGAGGCGGAGATCGAGGCCTCGATCACGCGCTTCCAGTCCGAAGGCCACTGAGCCCCCAGTGAGCCGGCTGCAGCGCTGAGACGCACCTGATTCCGGCGGCCTGTTCCACGAGGCGGACAGGCCGCCGGAGATGTCTGCCGGCCGCAGCCGGCAGCTACGGTGCCGGTGCCACCTGGGGCTTCACCGCCTCGGCCCCGGTGAGGCGTGACGACGCGCTCCGCGACCGGCAGGCGACTTAGGTCAGGCTAAGGAGCACAGGTATTGTCAGTGTGGGATTCTTCACGTATGCATCTTGACCACGTCTCCTTCGCAAGCGAACCCGACGGCTACGAGAAGACCGCGGCCAGAATCGCCGAAAAGCTGGGCATCGAGGCCTACGACGGCGGCGTGCATCCGCGCTTCGGCACCCGCAACCTCATCTTCCCGCTCGCCGACGGGCACTATGTCGAGGTCGTCGAAGCCCTCGAACATCCCGCAGCACTGTCGACGCCGTTCGGTCAGGCTGTACGCGCCCGCAGCGAACTCGGTGGCGGCTGGATGGGCTGGTGCGTGGCCGTCGATGACCTCGACCCGATCGAGGAGCGGCTTGAGCGCAAGGCGGTGGACGGCAACCGCACGCCCGACACCGGTGTCGAGCTTTTGTGGAAGCAGATCGGCATCAAAGGCCTCATCGCCGATCCGCAGCTGCCCTTCTTCATCCGCTGGGTCTCCTCGGCGGACGAGCATCCGTCTGCCCGCGGCGCCGGCTGCGGGGTGTCGATCACCTCGCTCAAGATCGCCGGCGACCGCGACCGGCTGCGCGACTGGCTCGGCACCCAGGACAAGAAGCCGATCTCCGAGATCGGCATCGACTGGGACTCCCCGCACGGCACGCCCGGTCTCATGTCGGTGACCTTCGAGACCCCGAACGGCACCGTCACGATCTGATACGGGCGCCCTGGGAGCGGCCCTCAGAGCCGCGGGTCGACCATGGCGAGCACCTCGGGAGCGAGGAATCCGACGATGTCGATGGCCGTGTGAGCCGCGACGAAGGGCATGACCCGGCGGATACGCAGGTAGGCCGCGCCGAAGATGAGGCCCATGACGACGTTGCCGATGAACGGGCCGATGCCCTGGTACAGGTGGTAGCTGCCGCGGGCGAGCGCGAGGGCGATGATGATGGCCCACGGTGCCCAGCGGAGCTTGGCGAGCCGGTCGAAGCCGTAGCCGAGCAGCAGCACCTCTTCGAGGATGCCGTTCTTGGCGGCCGACAGGATGAGCACCGGGATCGTCCACCAGTAGGCGCCGAGGTTGTTCGGCAGCACCTCGGCGGTGACCCCGGCCAGCCGCCCGGCGAAGTACACCCCGAGCGTGCCGATGCCGATGATGAAGAACAGCCCGAGTCCCCACCCGGCGTCCCGGCCCGGTGCCCGGAAGTCCAAGCCCATGCGGGTGAGCGCCGGGCGGGTGTCGGCGGAGGGGTCGAGGCTGCCTGACTGCTTGTAGAGCACATCGCGGTTCATCAGCCAGATCGCCAGCAGCACCGGCACGAGCGCGAACCCGATGCCCATGAGCTGGTAGGTCAGGTCGAACCACGGCCGGGGCGAGGCCTCAGTGTTGAGCTTCGCCTGCGCCTCAGCCAGCGGCCCCCGCGAGACGGTGTCGAGCAGGTTCACCACCGCATACGCCGCCGACTTTCCCAGCGACAGCGCAGCGACGACGAGCAGCTCGACACCGAAGCGCGGGCGGATCACTCCGGCTTCTCCCCCGCTCCCGAGGTGCCGGTCTCGCCGCTGTCCGAGGTGGTGTCGTCCGCAGAACCTCCCGTGCCCGAGGCTGCGTCCGTGCCCGAGGTGCGGGCCGCCTCGGCGTCGGTCGCAGACGCGGCGGGTGCATCGGCTGGGGCCTCGGCAGAGGCGTCGACCGTGGTGTCAGCTCGAACGTCACTCGCTGCCTCGCCAGCCGCGGTGCTGCCCGCCGCCGTGCTGCCTGCCGCCGAGCGTCCAGCAGCCGCGGCGGCGGCAGCTGCTTTCTTCTGCTCGGCTTCGGCCTCGGCCTGGTCGATGACGTGCGAGCGGCTCATGTCCTTGATGGTCCGGCGTTCGCTGCGGCGCTCCTTGACGCTTTCGAGCAGCAGGTACAGCACCGGCACGAGGATGAGGGTCAGCAGCGTCGAACTCACCAGGCCGCCGATGACGACGATCGCCAGCGGCTTGGAGATGAGCATGCCCTCACCGGAGATCCCCAGCGCCATCGGCACGAGCGCGAAGATCGTCGCCGCAGCAGTCATGAGGATCGGCCGGTAGCGCAGCCGCGCACCGTGGATGACCGCAGTCCGCAGCTCGACGCCGTGGCGGCGGAAGTGGTTGATGAGGTCGATGAGCACGATCGCGTTCGTCACCACGATGCCGACGAGCATGAGCAGGCCGACCATCGACGTCATACCCAGAGGCGTGTCCGTCAGCAGCGACAGGCCGATCGAGCCGGTCGCGGCGAACGGGATCGACACGAGCAGAATGAGCGGCTGCAGCAGCGACTTGAAGGTTGCCACCAGGATGACGAAGGTGATGAGGATCGCCGCCAGCAGCGCGAGTCCCATCTGCGTGAACGCCTCCTGCTGCTCGGCTGTCGCTCCGCCGAAGTCGACTGTCACACCCTGCGGGGTGTCGACGTCGGCAGCGGCCTTCTGCACCGACTGGCTGGCCGCGCCCAGGTCGTTGCCGGCCGGGGTGATGGTCACCGTGACCGAACGCTGGCCCTCCGTGTGGCGGATCTCAGCGGGCGTCTCGGTGCGGTTGACCTCGGCGATCTCTGAGAGCTTGACCGTCTCGGTCTCCGGTTCCGGCACGGGGGCTGGGGCCGGAGCGCCGGGCATCATGCCCGCGTCGGTGTCCTGGCCCATGTCACCGGCACCGTCCTGGCCGGTGCCTGAGGCACCAGCACCGGCGGACGCCTGGGCCGTCACGGGGATCTCGAGGTCTTCGAGCTCCTTGACTGTCGAGACGTCGCCGGCGTGCAGCACGACGCGGTGGCCGAGGTTGTCGATGACGACGTTGCCGATCTGCTGACCGTTCATCGCCCGCTGCACGACCTGGCCGACTGTCGCCTCATCGAGGCCCTCTTCGGCGGCCTTCTTGCGGTCGATGTCGACTTCGAGGGTCGGCTGGGTGGCCTCCAGGTCGGTGGTCACCGACTGCACCTCATCGAGGTCGCGCACCGCATGAGCGATGTCCTCGCTGGCGGTGGCGAGCTTGTCGTTGTCCGATCCGGTGACCGAGACCTCGATATCGTTGCTCATGCCGCCGCCCTCGCTCTGGATGGTGATCTCGCCGGCGCCGTCGAGGTTCTCGAAGTCCTCCTCCAGCTTCGCCGACAGGTCCTTGATGCTCACCCCGGGCTTGAGGTTGAGCAGGTGGGTGCCGGTCGTAGCGTCGCCGCCCATCGAATCGTCGCCGATCGAGAGCTGGTAGGACTCGATCTCGTCGTAGTTCTCGAACACGTCCTCGACGATCGCGGCCTGCTCGCCGGACTCCTCCAGTGAGCTGCCGGCGTCGAAGCTCTGCTCGACCTGCAGGAAGTCCTGCCCGGTGTCGGGGAACAGTTCGGTTTTCAGCCGCGGGATCATGAACACGGTGCCGGCGAGCACGAGCACCGCGATGATGAGCGTGATGACCGGGTGCTTCGTCGAGGCGGAGATGAACGGAACGTAGGTCTTCTGCAGCCGGGTGACCGGTGAGCGCAGCGCGGCGAGCTCGTCGACGTCACTGCCGGGCTGTGCACCGGCTGCCGTGCCCGAGGCGGTGGCCGCTGTCGGGGCGGCGGTCGCGGGGGTGCCACCGGCTGCGGCTCGGGTGGTTGCGGTCCCGTCGGATTCGCCGATGATCGGCAGTTCGCTTGTCGCATGCCGCCCGGCTGGAGCCTCGATGGAGACCGGGCGCTTGCGGACGGCTTTGCGTTCTGCTTTCCACTGCCGAAGGTTGGCCTTGCGGTCGGCGCGGATCTGCTGCTTCTGCGCGAGGGTGAGCTTGACGCGGGATTCGCGGGCGCGCAGGAACCAGTAGGCGAGCACCGGCACGATGGTGAGTGCCACGAGCAGTGAGGCGGCCAACGCGATCGCCGCGGTTAAGGCGAAGGGCCGGAACATCTCACCGGTCTGGCCGGAGACGAAGATCATCGGCACGAACACGGCCATCGTCGTCAGGGTAGAGGCGGTGATGGCGCCGGCGACCTCGGAGACGGCTCCCATGATCGAGGTGAATTTCGTCCCGCCCTGGGCGTGGCGTCTGCGGATCGCCTCGATGACGACGATCGAGTCGTCGACGACGCGGCCGATCGAGATCGTCAGCGCCGCCAGGGTGAGCATGTTGAGGCTGTAGCCGCTCAGCCACAGGCTCAAGAGGGTGACGAGCAGTGAGAGCGGGATCGAGATCGCGGTGATGATCGTCGCACGCACCGAGAGCAGGAACACGAGGATGACGAGGACGGCGAAGATGAGGCCGAAGACGCCCTCGTTGACGAGATCGTCGATCGACTGTTTGATGAAGGGCGCCTGGTCGAAGACGGTGTGGAACTCGACGTTGTCGCTCATCCGCTCCGTGACATCCGGCAGCTTCTCAGCTACGGCATCGGAGATTTCGACGATGTTGCCGTCAGGCTTCTTCATCACCATCAGTGACAGCGCCGGTTCGCCGTTGGTGCGCGAGATCGACTGGGAGTCGGCCTCCCGCAGCTCGACTGTCGCGACGTCCTTGAGCAGCACCGGTTCGTCCTTACCGGGCAGGGCGAGGTTGGCGATCTGGTCGACACTGGTCAGCCGGGCGCCGACGGACACCGGGGTGGTTTTGCCCTCATCGACGAGGTCGCCTGCCGAGGTGGGGATGCCGTTGGCCTGCAGGATCCCCGCAAGTGCATCTGGGCTTAAGCCCTCGTCTTCGAGTTTGTCCTCATCGGCTTCGATCGAGACTTCCTTGACCGGTGCTCCGGTGACGTCGACGGCACGGACGCCGTCGATGCGCTTGAGCTCAGGCACGGCGACGTCGTCGAGCTCCTGAGCGAGCGCCTCGGGATCATCGGAGCCGGTGACGGTGAGCATCGCGATCGGGATGTCGGCTGTCGACGCGGAGAACACCTCGGGCTCGGAGCCGTCGGGCAGCTGCGGCTGGGCCTGGGAGACGGCGCGCTGGAGCTGCCGGACGATCTCATCAGAGGAGGTGCCGTACTTCGTCTCGACGATGACCTGGGAGGACCCGGCCGTCGAGACGGAGGAGACCTTCTCCACCTCGGCGACATTGTTCAGCGCGGCTTCGAGCGGCTCGGTGACCTCCGTCTCTACCGCCTCGGGGCTGGCACCGTCGTAGGAGGTGGTGACGAAGGCCTGCGGCATCTGCAGGTCGGGGAAGAGCTCCTTCTTCATCTGGGCGGTGGCGATGAGGCCGAACCCGATCGCGATGACGGAGATGAGCGCGATGAGCGCCCGGTTGCGCAGACTCACACGGGTGAGCAGGTTCATATGTGTCCTTCACATGTGGGTGTTGGAGTTCGGCTGCCTGAGGGCCGGCCTCCAGCGGCGGCGACTGTTGTCTTCAGCCTAGGGACAGCTTGCCACAGCGACACTGCGGGTGTCCGGCCGGGTGGGTCGGGTTTTCCCCACCTGACCACCCCCATGTTAGTTGCTGCACTAGTGAACCATTCAACTGGAGGTTCTGCCGGCTGGCGGCCCGTCGCTCACCGGGCCGGTGCCTCGGCGGTGGGCAGGGTCTCCCGGCCGGGAGCCCATGCGAGTGCCGCGAGCAGCGCGAGCACTCCAGTGAGTGCGAAGGCCAAGGCGTAGCCGCTGGCGTCGACGAGCATGCCGGCCAGGATCGGGCCGAGGATGGCGCCGGCGTCCATCGCCATCTGGTAGCGGGAGAACACGGTGCCGGACTTGCGGGTCGAGCCGACGATGTCGGACAGCGCGGCCTGCTGGGCGGGGTTGAGCAGCCCAGCGCCGATGCCGGCGATGACGGAGAGGGCGTAGAACACCCACACCGACGGGCTGAGGCCCAGCACGATCGTGGCCGCGCCCATGATGATGAGGCCGGTGACGATGAAGGGTTTGCGACCGTGGAAGTCGGAGTAGCGGCCGACGACGCGCACGGCGGCGAAGTTGCCCAGGGCGAAGAACGTCAGCGCCAGTCCGGCGGTCTTGGGTCCGGCACTGAGCACGTGGAGGGCGAAGAGCGGGTAGAGGGCCACGCGGATTCCCATCGACGCCCAGCCGTGGACGAATCCGGACAGCAGAGCCGCCCGGTAGGCGGAGTCGCGCCAGGCTTCGCGGAAGCCCATCCGCGAGGTGTCCAAAGCCTTGGCGCCCGAGGCGGTTCGCTCCTCGTCGCGGTCCGCGCTGGTGGCCAGCGCGTCGATGCGGGTGGCGTCAAGGCGCAGCCACACGATTGCGGCGGCGATGACGAGGGCGACGGCGTAGACGATGAACGGCACGCGCATTCCCCACCCTGCCATGAGCCCGCCGACGACGGGGCCTGCGATGTTGCCGACGAGGAAGGCGGTGGCGTAGGCGCTGGTCGCCCGGGCGCGCTGGCGGACCGGGGCGATGCGGACGATGAGGGCCATCGCCGAGACGGTGAACATCGTTGAGCCGAGTCCGCCGAGGCCGCGGAAGATCAGCAGCTGCCAGTAGTTCTGGGCGAGTGCGACGGCGAAGGTGGAGGCGGCGACGATGAGCAGGCCGGTGATGTAGACCCGGCGCTCGCCGAGTGCGTTGACGAGGCTGCCGCCGGCAGGGGCGAAGACGAACCGGAAGAATGCGAATGAGCTCACGACGATGGTCGCGGCGGTGACGCCGAGGTCGAAGCTTTCGGCGAACTGCGGCAGCACCGGGGCGATGATGCCGTAGCCGATGGCGACCGTGAAGGCCGCTGCGACGAGAACGGTGATCTCACCGGGCAGCGGCTGCCGGGAGGTGGCAGATGCGGGGTGGCTCACTTACCGCCGGTCCTTCTTCTTCGCCTTCTTCTTTGCCTTCTTCCTCGCCTTCTGGGCTGACTTCTTTACCTGTTCTTCGGCCTTCTTATCAGCCTTCTTGTCAGCTGTCTTGGCAGCCTTCTCGTCGGTGCGCTGACCGATGCGCTCCCCTGCTGGATGGACGGCGTCGGCGCTCTCCGCAGCCACTGCCTCGGGCGCGGGCAGGGTGGAGAGGAACTGGCTGGGGTCCTTCGGTGGGCGGCGGGAGGTCTCCAGGCGCTTGCGGAAGGCGGGGTCGATGTCGCCGACGTAGAGCCAGCCCATGAGGAGTTCGTTCTCGTTCAGCCCGTGCAGGGCGCGCACGGCCGGGGCGTTGGCGTCGAGTCCGGTGCGCCACATCACGCCCCACCCGGCCTGCCAGAGGGCGAGCTCGAGTAAGTGGGCGGCACCGGCGGCGGTGGCGTGATGCTCCCATACGGGAACCTTCGGGTGCTCGGTCGGTGAGGCGATGACGGCGATGAGCAGCTCGGCACGCAGCGGTTTGGGGTTCGGCTTGTCACCGGGTTCGCGTCCGGCGGCTGCGTCGAGGGCCGCACCGAGCCGGAGGCGGTCGTCACCGCGGATCGTCAGCAGCCGCCACGGTCTGAGCGCCTTGTGATCGGCGACCGGGGTGACGGCGTCGAGGAGGGTGAGGAGCTCGTCGTCGTTCGGGGTCTGCGGACCGACCTTCGAGATCGAACGGCGGGCGGCCATCGCGGCCAGCACCGGGTCGTCGAAGCGAGCGGCGGCAGGCTGTGGGTGGCTCATCACTGCATCCATTCAGCGTAGGCGCGCCGGGCGGCGGCGAGCTTGGGGTCGACGATGAACATGCAGTATCCATTGAACCGGTTGCGCTGGTAGAAGTCCTGGTGGATGTCCTCGGCGACGTGGAAGTCGCCCAGCGGTTCGAGGGTGGTGACGATCGGTTCCGCGTAGAGCTCCTGGGCGTCTTCGATGGCGGCGGCGAAGCGCTGCCGTTCGTCCTCGCTGCGGTAGAACATCGCCGAACGGTACTGGGTGCCCACGTCGTTGCCCTGCCGGTTGAGGCTCGTCGGGTCATGCGAGGTGAAGAACATCGAGAGGATCACGTCATCGCTGATGATGTCCTCGTCGAAGGTCACCTGCAGGGCTTCGGCATGGCCGGTGGTGCCCGAGCACACGGAGTAGTAGTCCGGGTCGGGGGTGTGACCGCCGGTGTAGCCGCTGATGACGGAGTCGACGCCGCGGGTCTGCCGGTAGATGGCCTCCAAGCACCAGAAGCACCCTGCGGCCAGAGTCAAAGTCTGCATATTCGTCGGAACCACGCCGGCCGGCGGGTTATTCCAGGGGTGCTGCAGTCGACGCACGACTCGAAAGTTGCAGACCAGGACGAGTGTGCTTGTCATCTGAACGCGGAAGCGCAACACCAATGATGCAACCTAAGTTGCCGCGGCCACGGCAGGACGAGTAAGGGTTTCGGCTCAAAGCAGCAACTGTCAAGAGTCGAACATCAGCACCGTGCAACCGATGAGAACCAGTGATGCATGGTGCAACAGTCAGGCCACCCGAAATCGTTTAAGCGCACCTTGCCGAGTCATGCCGAGCACATCGCCGATCGACTGCCACGTGTGTCCTGCCCGTCGGGCAGAAGCAACAGCATCTCTAAGCGACGCCTCCGCACCCTCCACGTCCATCGCAGCCACCGCAACACGCGCCAGTTCTCCCGACACTGAGGCAATCGGATCCGGGCCATCTCCAGATTCGATTTCTGCGAGCCGGTCTTCATCGCTGCGCATCGCTGATCCCTCACTTTCGCCGCAGGAACTTGGGCCGAACCGGCATCGTATGGAAGACCTCACTTGACCGGTTCACCGCAACCTCTAGAAGCGAACCGTCCCGAGCAGGCCCGACCACCATCCTGTAGTCATCAAAGAAATGCACGGTTATCACATTGACAAGAGCATGACGAATGTCCTCGGGCCGAACCCCGTGCTTGAGAGCACTGTCCTTGACTTCCATCTACACTCTACTTTTTGGTAATTCTAGTTACCGCAACTCAAGTTGTCAACGACAGTTACCATGCGGATCTTGGGCGCAGCAGACTGCGCTCAGCTCAGGTTCGGCATCCGGTCGGCGTCGGAGACGATCTCGAACTCGCCGGCGCGCGGCCAGTTGCGCAGCACGAACAGTGCCTCGCGGGCCTCCCACTCGGCGTCACCGTCGTCATCCCAGTCCTCGGCGTCGCCGTCATCGATCATCCCGAAGGCCTCGCCGTCTGCCTCGGCGGAGAGGTCGGGGTAGATGTCGAAGTCCTCGGTCAGGTCGATGCTCGCGATCCGGCCGTCGGCGGTCTCGATGCTGAGGTACAGGTCAGTGCCGTCCGGGGCAACGATGTGCCCGCGCACCGGGTAGGTCTGGCGGGAGGGCACGACGCGCTCGGCGTCGGCGGGCACCTGCACGGTTATGGTGCTGACGTGCCACTCGCCGGGCTCGTCGCTGCCGGCCTCGTGGTCGCGCGCGACCCAGACCTCGGCTGCAGCGAGCTGGTCGCGCAGCACCTGGGCGGTGTGCGCGTCGAGGGCGTGGTTGTCGTCCAGCAGTGCGAGAACGGACTCGAGGATATGGGCCGGCAGCACGATCTTCTGCTCGGCGGCGTCATCCCAGTCCTCGTCGGCTCCGCGCGAGATCATGTCATCGAGTGCGAGGAGGGCCACGTGGGCCAGGGTCGTCGCGCCGATGGAGACGGCCGCGCTGACGAGCGGCGGATTCTTCACGCCCCAGCTGCCCAGCTTGTCATCGGCCCACCGGTTGAAGCGGGTGAGCAGCGGCCAGCCCGCATAGGTCAGCGCAGCGCTACCGATCCCGATCGCGGCATTGACCGCGTTCTCCCTCTTCGGGTCCAGCGGTGTGCTGACGCCGGTGTAGGATTCCGCGCCCGAGGCGGCAGACAGCACACCGGTGGCCCCGGCGTAGACGAGACGGGCGGTCCGCTGGTGCTTCTTCGGCACCCACCATGGGCGGAAGGCGGACAGTGCGGCGAAGCCGAGGTCGACGGAGGCGGCTACAAAGGGATTCAGACGCATGGTGTGCTCCTTGGGCTGGGGTCGCGGGACCAGAAGGTCGGGGGCAGGGAATCGGGGGTCACAGGATCGGGGAATCGGGCAGGTCGAAGCCGAGCGCGCGGGCGGCCTCGGCGGCGCTGGGCTGGCTCCACCACCGCGCCACCTGGGCTGAGGTGGCCAGCGATCGCATCTCGGCCAGGTCGGTGTAGAGCACCCCGTCGAGGTGGTCGGTCTCATGGGCGACGATGCGCGCCTCCCAGCCGGTGATCTCGCGTTCGATGCTGCCGCCGCCGAGGTGGTGGCCGGTGAGTGCGATCGTGCGCGGGCGGGCGACGACGGCCTGGTAGCCGGGAATCGACAGGCAGCCCTCATAGAAGGCCACCTGCTCATCGCCGACGGCCCGGTAACGGGAGTTGACGATCGCTGCGAACGGCGTCGGTGTGCGCTCGCGGATGCGGGCGACCTCACCGAGCACCGGCGCCGGGTCTTCGATGACGAACATCCGCAGACTGATGCCGACCTGCGGGGCGGCAAGCCCAACACCGGGTGCCGCCTGCATCGTGGCGCGCATCGCTGCGGCGAGCTCCTGCAGGGTCGCGTCGTCGACCTGCCCGTCGACCTCCTCGGTCGGCTGGCGCAGCACCGGGTGCCCGGCTTCGACGATCGGGATGATCCCGTCGTTGTCGGCTGCTGCGGTCAGTGCGGCCTCAACCTGTTCAGCGATGGTGGTCGGCTCGGCGCGGCTGGCCGGCTCGAAGTCCGTGGTCGGCGCGACGCGGCTGGCCGGTGCGGTGCTGGTCGTCCGTGCGGTCATCGGGCGCGGGCGACGATCGTCTGGGCGTGCTTGAGCAGCGGGGCGTCGATCATCTTGCCCTCGTAGCTGAAGGCGCCCGAGGAGGTCTCAGCGAGTGCGAGCACCTCACGCGCCCAGGTCAGCTGCTCGTCCGTCGGGGCGAACGCCTCACGCACGACGGCGATGTGCTTGGGATGGATCGAGACCTTCCCGTCGAAGCCGGATTCGACGGCATCCTCGGTCTCGACAGCGAGGCCGTCGAGATCGTCGATGGCTGCCCAGATCGAATCGAGGGCGCGCTTGCCGTGTGCCTTCGCCGCCAGCAGGGTCAGCGATCGCACGGTGCGGCAGACGTCGCGGTAGGTGCCATCGGCCTTGCGGGAGGACCCGCCGCCCAGATCGGCGGTCAGGTCCTCGGCACCCCACATGAGGGCTGCGACGTTCTCAGCAGCGGCGACCTCAGCGGCGCTGATGCCTCCGGCGGCCGTCTCGATGAGGGCGATGACCTGGTAGCCGGCCAGCGCCTCGGGCCCGGCAGCACCCTCTGCTTTGGGCAGCATGACGTGGGTGAACGGGAGCCGACCGAGCAGCTCGAGGTCAGCGGCGAAGTGCTCAGTATCCGGGGCGTTGACGCGGATGACGGTGCGGGCCGGATCGAGGGCGTCATCGCCAGCGGAGTGCTCAGCCAGGGCCTTCCGGGCGGCAGCCTTGTCCGCCTCGGCGACGGCATCTTCGAGGTCGACGATGACGATATCGGAACGGTCAGCGGCCTTGCGGTAGCGGTCGGGGCGATCTGCCGGGACGAACAGCCAGGCGGGAGCGAAGGCGAAGGTCATCATGCCTCCTTCTCAGCGTGGTCGGCGGTGAAGACCATCGTCTTGCGCACCGCCTTGGCGACGATGTCGCCGTGCTGGTTGCGGCCGATGTGCTCCAGGCTCACGATGCCCTGGCCGGGGCGGGAGTTCGACAGGCGCTTGTCGACGATCTTCGTCTCCGCATACAGGGTATCGCCGTGGAACAGCGGCTTGGGGAAGGCGACCTCGGAGAAGCCGAGGTTGCCGACGATGGTCCCCTGCGTCAGCTGGGAGACTGAGAGTCCGACGAGGGTGGCCAGCGTGAACATCGAGTTCACCAGCCGCTGACCGAACGGCTCGGTCTCAGCGAAGGCCGCGTCGAGGTGCAGGGCCTGCGTGTTCATCGTCACGGCGGTGAACCAGGTGTTGTCGGCCTCAGTGATGGTGCGGCCGGGGGCGTGCTTGTACACCGCGCCGATCTCGAACTCCTCGAACCACAGTCCACGCTGCTGGATGACGTGGGTGGGCTCGGCAGCGTCCGGCTGGGCGGCATCGGCGGCGCCGTTCTGCTCAGTCGATGGCATGTTCTCAGTCATGGCTCAAGCGTACAAGCCGGAGGTGACGCGGGGCACTCCGGCAGCTCTCATGCTGGGGCCGGCTCCGACCGAGCATCAGCCGGCCGGAACGTCTTCTTCATCGCCAGCGGGGGCAACCGTAAGGTGCCGCGTCATGAACTCCCTGAGTGTTTTCAGCGAGGCCCGCTCCAACTGCCGTATCCGCTCCCGCGTCACGTCGTACGCCTGGCCGATGACCTCGAGGGTCTGCGGCTCGCCTCTCCATCCGAATCGACGTCGGATGATGTCAGCCTCGCGGGGTCCAAGCAACTGGTCGATGACTGCATTGATCACTGCATCGCGCTCGCGCAGCAGCATCTCGTCCTCCGGGTGCGGAAGAGTGTGTTGGCTCTCCCCCGTATTGAGGTCGACCGGGCTGAACCGTTCAGCGAAAAGGCCCACGAGCTTCTCATCGTCCAGGATCCGATCCAGCGAACGAGGCTGCATATAGTCGACCCGCTCGATCAGGTCGATGTCATGGTCGCATAGTCGGGCATCTTCGCACCGGCGATGCTCACTGACTCGGTCGAGCACATGCACGGGCACCCTGATAGTTCGTTCCTCGTCCTGAATGCCCCGGTTGATCGACTGGCGGATCCACCACGTTGCATACGTTGAGAACTTCTGCCCTCGCTTGAAGTCGAAACCGTCGACCGCACGAATGAGCCCTATATGACCGTGTGAAATGAGATCGAGGAATTCCAGGTGATGGCAATGCCGTTTATAGGACTTCGCGATGCTGGCGACGAGGCGCAGATTGCTTCTGACGAACTTCTCCTTCGCCTCCCGCCCCTCTCGCATGACCGCTTCGAGATCATGGCGTTCTCGCCGCGTGGAGTACTGCTCGTTGCGCCAGAGGTGCTCCGCGTATAACCCCGCTTCGATGGTCTTCGCCAGCGCGACCTCATCTTCAGCGGTGAGCAACGGCTCCTTGCCGATGCCGATCAGATAGAGCTTGGTGCTGTCACGAATGCTTTTGCGGCCGAGCTGCGGCTGCAATTCGTCTGCGTCGGATTTCCGCCCGCCCGGTATCCGAAGGACGATCGCAAATGCCCCGTCCTCAACGGGCCCGGAGCCCGTCGGTGACGACGTAGGCTCTTTGGGCTCAGGATCAACAGCACCCGGAGCCACGACAGGCTCAGGCCTGAGTTGCGTATCGACAGTCAGCGGTTTCTTCGCTTCGGCGCGCGGTTCAGCAGCCGGTGGCGGCATCTGACGCAGATCTTCGAGGAGAAAGCGCCTGAGCCTTCGGACTTCGTCGCCGGTGAAATGTCCGACACGATCTGCGAACTGTTCGATATCAGCGTACTGGCGGCCCTTGCGCTCGAACGGATCCTCAGCAGTCCGAGCGGCGAAGACGTGAACGAAACGCCCTCTTCCGCCGTCGGGTTTGCGTCGAATGACACGGCCGAGCCGCTGGATAGTCTGGCGCGCCTGCCTCGAACCAGAAACCACGATCGCAAGATCAGCTCGGGGCACATCGATTCCCTCATCGAGAATCCGAGGCGCACACAGCGCCTGCGCGTATCCATGGCCGAAGCGGCTGAGAGCCCCACGCCTTGTCTCGGGCGGCGAGTCACTGCTGATCGACTCACACCGCACACCTGCCGAGCTGAGGACGGCCCCGGCTTGAGTCGAACTGTCAATTGTGTCCGCAAAGACGAGGGTTCCGTCCGACTTCGCAACCACCGGCGCAAGCTCCTCCAGGAGCCGAAGCTTAGCGCCGGCATTCGACAGCACTGCCTGCCTTCGGTTCATCGCGTCGAGGTAGCGACGTGCCATCATCGCAGCCGGGCTCCGATCGTCCTTCCGGCCAGCGAGACGAGAGACTGCCGTGAAGAACTTCCCCACAGGTGCCCCGACCAGTCCGAGCTTGTGCCGCAGTGGCCTTTCGAGTTTGCTCATCCGGCTGCTGAAGCGTTCATAGTTTGACCGCTCCTCGGCGTTCAGATCGATGCTCACGAACGCGAGGTCGAATGGGGCGATCACGCCGTCTGCGAGGGCGCGGTCGTACCACAGCCGGAAGATGACTCCGCCGAAATACGGATCCAGCTGGTGCTTGTGCGCATCGTCTGGTCTTTCGTAAGTAGCTGTGAGACCCAGCCGGTAGGAGAAGCGCTCGCTGAGCGCACGGTGGAAGGACGGGGCTGCGTAACGATGCGTCTCGTCAGCAATGAGGAGGCCGCGGTGATGGTCTGCCAAAAGCTCGCTGCGGGCAGCGGAATGGACGACTGCGATGACGATGTCGCAGTCCCGAAGCGAATCGCGGCGACCGTTGCCGAACATGCCGACAAGGGCATCGGGCAGGGTCGAGTTCAGCCGCGAGAACCACTGCTCCTGCAGTTCGATGGTCGGGACGAGCACCAGCACTTTGATTCCCATGCGGCACGCTTCGTAAGCCGCGGTGATGCCGACCATCGTCTTACCAGCACCGGTTACTGCCTCGATGACACCTCGGCAGTCCGATGCGTGCCAGCGGTCCAGAGCCTCTGCCTGCCATTCCCACAGGCCGGGGTTCACCTCTCGCGCTGGCCGTCCGCGCGCGAGAGCAAGGAACGGGTCGTGAGGCTCAGCCGGTTCTGTTCGCAATCTCGGCAACACTGTCCCAATTTCGTCAGCGCACTCCGTGGGGTGCCGTTTGATCGGCGTGGGATCCATGATGGTCATCGCAACCTCATTTCTTAACCGGCGACCTATATCAGCCGTCTTATAAGTGAGTGTATGCGGAGCGACGGACATCACACTCACTCCGGCACGCGGCGCTCACCGAAGCCCTTCCAGCACCCCACTCCTCCCCCGCTCTCGGCACCCGCCAACCGGGTGTTTATGATGGGCACCACACCCGGTGACGGCAGTCACACCACGATCTCGATGAGGAGCCACCACGTGAGCGCACAACGAGAACTCTCCTACACCTCGGGCACGTCGTCCCAGCCGCTGCTCGGCGACACGATCGGTGCGAATTTCAAGAAGAACGTCGCCCGGTTCGCCGACCGCGAAGCCCTCGTCGACGCCCCGACCGGCCGCCGCTGGACCTACGCCGAACTCGATCGCGACTCCGATGCGGTGGCGATGAGCCTCATCGACCGCGGGATCGCCAAGGGCGACCGGGTCGGCATCTGGGCGCAGAACCTGCCGGAGTGGACGATCGTGCAGTACGCGATGGCGAAGATCGGCGCGATCCTCGTCAATATCAATCCCGCCTACCGCGCCCATGAGCTCGAGTACGTGCTCAAGCAGTCGGGCACGACGCTGCTCATCTCGCAGATGGCCGCCCCGCACTCGGACTTCGTGGCCCTGGCCCGTGAGGTGGCCGGTGCGGTGGCGAACCTGCAGCTGGTCTTCATCGACACCGCCGCCGAGGCGGTGGTCACCAAGCCTGCCGGTGGCCTCGACGAGTCGGAATCTTTCGCCCACCTGCTCGAACGCGGCCGGGAGCTCATGGAGCGTCCAGCGGTCAAAGCCGATGTGCGGCTGGCAACGCTCGGCGCCGAGCTGGGAGCCGACGAGCCGATCAACATCCAGTACACCTCGGGAACCACCGGCTTCCCCAAGGGCGTGACCTTAAGCCACCACAACATTCTGAACAACGGCTACTTCATCGGCGAGCTGCTCAGCTACACCGAAGAGGACATCGTGTGCCTGCCGGTGCCGTTCTTCCACTGTTTTGGGATGGTCATCGGCAACCTCGACATCTACTCCCACGGGGCGTGCGCGGTCATCCCCTCCCCCGGCTTCGACCCGCAGGCGACCCTTCAGGCCGTCGCCGATGAGAAGGCCACGTCGCTGTACGGTGTGCCGACGATGTTCATCGCCGAACTGGAGCTGGCGAACTTCACCGACTTCGACCTCTCGACGCTGCGCACCGGCGTCATGGCCGGCTCGACCTGCCCTGTTGAGGTGATGAAGCGGGTTATCAGCGACATGCACATGTCCGAGGTGGCGATCTGCTACGGCATGACTGAGACTGCGCCGGTGTCGACGATGACCCGCACCGATGACAGCCTGGAGCGCCGCACCGAGACCGTCGGCCGAGTGATGCCGCACACCGAGGTCAAGGTCGTCGATCCCGTCACCGGGCTGACGGTGCCGCGGGGTGAGAAGGGTGAGCTGTGCACGCGCGGCTACTGCGTCATGCTCGGGTACTGGCAGGAGCCGGACAAGACCGCCGAGGCGATCGACGCCGCGCGCTGGATGCACACCGGGGATCTGGCGATCATGGATGAGGACGGGTACCTCAACATCACCGGCCGGATCAAGGACATGGTGATCCGCGGTGGAGAGAACATCTACCCGCGTGAGATCGAGGAGTTCCTCTACCAGCATCCGGCGATCCGCGATGTGCAGGTGGTCGGGGTCTCCGACGAGAAGTACGGCGAGGAGCTCATGGCCTGGGTGATCCTGCGCGATGGCGCTGAGGAGCTGACGATCGAGGGGCTGCGCGAGTTCTGCTCCGGCCAGCTGGCGCATTACAAGATTCCCCGCTACCTGCAGATCACCGACGAGTTCCCCATGACCGTCTCTGGCAAGATCCGCAAGGTCGAGCTGCGGGCGAAGGCTGAGGAGCTGGTGGGGTAGGACTCCAGATAACGCCCCACTAATTCTATAAACATGGAATTCTATATTGATCCCGTATGGGTAGGCGCGCTTACAACAAGCCTGTCATTTGCTCTAGCTAGTCTGATCTACATCCAATCGCAACTAGAGAAACGAAAATCACAAGCACGACTTTTATCGATAATCGGCGACCCCGTGCAGATCCGATACCGCGAAGGGCATATCATCCCAGCGAACGCCACCATTGCGGAAGGGCTGCTAGCAATGCCAGCGAGAAAT